>JASLXG010000075.1 GCA_030740435.1 Alphaproteobacteria bacterium
TCCTTCGAAAGGCCTCCGCCCGAACCATCGAGGAGCTGTGGCAAACCATCGCCGATCTCATCGATGACTTCCCACCACAGGAATGCGCAAACTACTTCCTGAATTCAGGGTATGGATTCAAGCAAACTTGAAACGCTCTAGTGATAGACCACGTCGGGCAGCCAGGTGGCCAGATCGGGCACAATCAACAAGACGGCGATGAGCACGAACATGGCGATCAGGAAGGGCACGGCGCCCACGCTGACGTCGTTGAACTTGCCGCCGCGCGAGCGAATGCCATGCACGACGTAAAGGTTGATGCCGATGGGCGGCGTGATCAGGGCTGCTTCCATGAGCACGATGATCATGATGCCGAACCAGATGGGGTCGAAGCCCATGTGCATGACGATGGGGAAGACCACCGGAATCGTCGTCAGCATCATCGAGAGCGTCTCCATGAACATGCCGAGCAGGAGATAGAAGAGGATGATGACGATCATCGTCTCCATGGGCGTCCAACCCAGGTCCTTGATGGTGGTCAGGATGGTCTGCGTGACGCCCATGAAACCGAGCACGAAATTGAGGAACACGGCGGCCAGGATGATCAGCATGATCATCGAGGACGAGCGCATGGTGCCCTCGAAGGCCAGCTTCAGCATCTCGACGCTGAGGGCCTTGTTCCAGGCCGCGATGATGAGGGCGAAGACGACGCCGATCGAAGCCGCCTCGGTGGGCGTGGCGACGCCGGCGTAAATCGAGCCCACCACGGCCATGAAGAGCAGCACCGGCGGCAGCAAATCGGGCAGCACCCGGATGCGCTCGGCCCAATTGGTCTCCACCTTGTCGCCGCCCCAATCCTTCTTCCAAATACAGGCGATGGCGATGACGCCCATGAACAGGACCGCCAGCGCGATGCCCGGGAAGATGCCCGCGAGGTAGAGCTCGGGCACCGATGAGTCGGTGAGCAGGCCGTAGATGATCAGGTTGATCGAGGGCGGCACCAGGATGCCCAGCGTGCCGCCCGCCGCCAGCGATCCCAGGAACAGCTTTTCATGGTAGTTGCGCTTCTCGATCTCGGGGTAGGCCACCGTGCCGACGGTGGCCGCCGTGGCCACGGAGGATCCCGAGGAGGCGGCGAAAATGGCGCAGGAGCCAATGTTGGCGTGCATCAGGCCGCCGGGCATCCAGGAAAGCCACTGCACCACGGCGTTGTACATGCGTAGCGCGATACCGGAGCGCAGCATGATCTCGCCCAGCAGAATGAACATGGGAATGGCCACCAGGATGTACTCGATGCTCTGTTCCCAGATGAAATCGCCGAGCATCAGCGACCGCCGGCCACGCATGAAGATTTCGTCGAGAGAAAGGCTGAGGATGCCGAGAACGGCGGCCACCGGCACCGCCGCGACGACCAGGGCAAGCAAGATTCCAATGATCAGGAAGGGCATGGCTAGACGTGGGTTTCTTCGTCGATCTCTTCTTCCACCGACTTGACGCCGGCGATCTTGCCGATGGTCGACCAGTCGCCGCGGAAGAGAGCGGTAAATCCGTAAACCGACAGGAAAATCAAACAAAGCAGGAAAAATCCGAGCCCGCTTATCCAGAATATCTGGGGTATCCATAGCGGTGTCGCCAGGGTGGTCTGGGCCGACGAGTTGAACTCGACGTTCTCCAGGAACATGCCCCAGCCGTTGGTGGTGAGGAGATAAACGTAGTAGAGCAGCAACAACATGCCGACCAGGTCCAGCACGGCCTTCGAGCGCAAACCAAGCAGGTTATAGAAGGCATCGATGCGAATGTTGGAGCGCGTCAGCAGGCAATAGGAATAGGCCCAGGTGGTGCCGGCGGCGAAAACGTAGCCGGAGATTTCGTCGGAGCCCGAGATAGTGACGCTGAAAATCTTCCGCGCCAGAACGTCCAGCGTCACCATGATGGCCGACAGCATGAGGGCGCCGCCGCCAATCCACACGGCGACGCGGGAGATGCCGAATAACCTGTCGTGGATGGTTGCGAACATGGGGTCGCGGCGGCAGGGCTGAAAAACCGTGCGGGGGCATCGCCCCCGCACGGCCTTGGTTGGTTTGAAGCCCTTGCCGGGGCGCTAGTCGGTCGACGCTTTCATGCCGACGATCTTGCCGATCGTGTTGTTCCACTCTTCGGCGCAGGTCTTGCCGCAACGCTTGGCCCAGCGCTTGAGGACCACGTTCTGGGCAATATCCTTGAGCATGGCCTGATCGGCAGCCGAAGGCGTGATCGGCACCATGCCGCCGGGCTTGCCCTTGTCGCAAGGCCCGCTGGCGTTGCAGTCCATGCCTTTCTGATCAAGGCCGGCTGTGAAGGCCCACATTTCGTCTTCCAGCTTCAAGGCTTCCGACATGATCAAATCCTGGGTGTCCTTGTTCAGGCTCTTCCAGGTATCCATGTTGATGGCCGTGAAAGTGGCCGCATAGCCCACGCGAACCCGAATGTTATGGGTCACCACCTGCCACCATTTGGCGTTGTAGGCCGGCATGGTGCCGGTGATGCCGCAATCGGCGACGCCCTTTTGCAGGGCCGGCACGACCTCGGCAAAGGCGATGGTCACGGCGGAGGCGTTCAGGCCCTCGATGAAATCGCCCAAGGTGCGGCTGTAGGTGCGGATCTTCTTGCCCGCCAGATCCTTCAGCGCCACCTTCTTGACGCTGCGGTCCTTGAGGTTGCACCAGAGCTGCTGGCTGGGGAAGGAGTATACGTTGATCAGTTTGGCGTTGTACTTCTCGGCGATTTCACGCGCCAGAATCGGCCGGTAGACGTTCATGGCCTTGCGGTAGGTAGGAAAGTCCTGGATGACGCCGGCCAAGTCGATGCCCTCCAGCGCCGGGCTGGCCTTGGCGCTGTAAGAGGTCAGCGCATGCACCGCGTCGTAGGCGCCCTTCTTCAGGCCCGACATGACTTCGTAGCCCTTGAGGCCCAACTCGGTATAGGGCTTGGCGTTGGCCGTAAGCTTGCCGCCCGAGGCCTTGGGCAGGCGTTCGGTCCAGAAACTTTTTTCGAACCGCTTCCAGTTCTCCAAAAAGCCCCAGGTGCCGACCACCTCGAAATTGAACTTCTGCACCTCCGCCGCCGCCGGCGTTGCCGCCAGTGCCAAGGCGCCGCCGACAAGGGCGGCGGCCAGTGTTTTCTGAATTTGCATCGTAGCCCTCCCTATTCATTGCGAATGCTATCAACTGAGAATTTTGTTATTGAGATTGATAGCCAAGTCCGAGAGCATCATCGGCACCTGCGCCACGTCGTTCAAGACCTTTTTCAAAGGCCAAGGCGGTGAAAACGGGAGGATCCGGCATGCCACGCATCAAGGAGATCGAGGCCGGCACACTGGCGGCCGACGCCCAAGCCATATTCCGCCGCTACGTCACGGAATACGGCCCCTTCGAGAACCAGGCCAAAATTTTCGCCCAGCGGCCGCCGGCGCTCAGGCACATCATGGGGCTTTTGCTGGAGTTGATGGACGAGGCCGTGCTGCCCAAGCGCTACCTCGAAATCGCCCTGGTCACGGTTTCGAAAATCAATGCCTGCGCCTATTGCGTCGCCCATCACGGGCCGCGCATGACCGGCCAGGGCTTCGATGCCCGGGCTTTCGACAAGCTGCTGGAGGATACGGTCCCCGGTTTCGACGAAGTCGACCACCTGGTGCGCGACTATGCCAGAGAGGTGACGGAAAACTTCCAGTACATGCGCGACGCCATCTTCGAGCGCCTGAAGCAGCATTTCAGCGAGGAACAGATCTTCGAGCTGACGCTGCGCATAGCACTTTGCGGCTTCTTCAACCGGGTCAATGATGCCCTGCAAATAACCATGGAAGACGGCGTGGCCCAGGCCACGGGGTAACCCGCCCCGCAATACGATTCAGGCGGCCAGCGAAGGCAGGTCTATGGCGTCGGCGCGCGAGGGCACGTCGGTTATCAACAGACAGCCGGGTTTGTGGGTGATGGCGATCTCCGGTTTGGCCTGCAGCATGGCGTATTGCGGCGTGATGCCGCAGCCCCAGAAGACGCAGATCTCCCCCTCGCGCACTTCCACCGGGTCACCGACCAGAGGTGTATCGAGATCTTCGATGCCGATTTGGCGGGGATCGCCGATATGCACGGGCGTGCCATGAGTCATGGGGAAACGCGAGGTGATTTCGATGGCGCGGATGGCGTCCTTGGGCGGCATGGGCCGCATGGTGACGCACATCCGGCCGCCAAACGGCCCCGAAGACTGCAAGGGGATATTGGTCATATACATGGATACGCAGACGCCTTGGCTGATGTTCCTGAGCTCGATGCCGTCTCGCAGCAGGGCGTCTTCGAAGGAATAAGAGCAGCCAACCGCGAAGGCGACGAAATCGTCGCGCCATAGCCCGCCGATATCCGTTACTTCCTCGACCAATTCGCCATGGCGCCAGATGCGGTAGCCGCTGAGATCGGTGCGCAGGTCCAGGTCGGCACCCAGAGTCGGCATCGTCGGCAAGCCTTGGTTGGAGGTGCCGACCAGGGGGCAGGGCTTGGGATTGCGCTGGCAGAAGGTGGCAAAATCCAGCGCCAGCGCGCCGGGCAGGATGATCGGGCTGGCCTGCATGAAGCCGGGCGCCATGCCCGAGGTTTCCAGGAAGGCCGTCGAAGCAGGGTCGCGCAGCATCGCCCTTGCCTCATGGCCGGTCTTCAACGTGCCGGGATCGGGGTGCATGGCAAGCGGGTTGAACTGGGTCATGAGATGCTTTCTCCAAGCAAGGATTGTTGTCTGTCTTTCGGTCTTTGCGGCCTACGAGTCGCCGCTTCGGGGTTCGCCCCAGCCGCCGCCACCGGCTGTTTCGAGCCACAGGCGATCGCCCCTGTCGAGCACACCCGCCTGGGTCTTCGAAGACAGACGTTGGCTGCTGCCGTCGGCCCGTTCAAGGCGGAATTCGGCGGCCTGGCCGGGGTGGCCACCGGCCGCTCCGTGGGCCGGGTGCAGGGCGCGCTCGAACAACAGCGAGAATTTCACGTCGTCGGCCAGGGAACGCAATACCCGGCGCACCCCCCAGCCACCCCGGTTGCGGCCCTCGCCGCCACTGCCCTCGATCATTTCATAACGCTCGATCAGCACCGGGATGGAGGCCTCGCTGGCCTCGATCGGCAGGTTCATGGTGTTGCCCATGTGGGTGCGGTGGCCGTCCAGGCCCGGACCATTCCGCGAGGCCCCCATGCCGCCGCCCAGGGTCTCGACATGAACAAAGGGGCGGTCGCGGATGGGGTCATGGCCGCCAAGGGCAAAAACGCCGGCCGTGCCGTAGCTGCCGGCGATGGCCCGGGGTCCCATGGCAGGGGCCAGGGCCTCGAACATCAGATCGATCAAGCGATTGGACATTTCCGTGTTGCCCGAGACAACGGGCGCCGGATAGCGGCAGTTGACCAGGCTGCCCTCGGGCGCGACGACTTCAACCGGGCCGTAGGCCCCGGAATTGGGCGGCACATCGCCACCTGCAAGGGCCAAGGCGAGGTAGTAGCAGGCCGATGCGGTAACCGAAATGGGCGCATTGATGGGACCACGGGCCTGTCGCCCGGTACCCGCGAAATCGCACTTTATGGTGCGGCCCGACTTGGTGATGGTGACGGCCAGGACGAGCGGGCCGTCGCCGCTGTCCTCAACGAAGCCGTCGCCGTCGAGATGTTGCCTCGCCCGATAGCTGCCGTCGGCCAGGCCGGCCAGGGCTTGTTCCACCATGTGGCGGCTATAACTTTGGCTTTCCGCCAGGATACGGCGCACGGCCGGCCCGCCGTAACGCTCGACCAAGGCGCCGACCCGGTCGACGCCTCTTTGGTTGCAAGCGATCTGGGCCTGGAAGTCACCCCGGCGGTCGGCCGGCACGCGAACGTTGGCGAACAACATGGTGGCGATTCCCGGATCCAACTCCCCGCCACGGACGATGCGCACGGGCGGAATTCGCAGCCCTTCCTTGACGATCTCGTCGGTCACTGCGGAGCTGCCCGGGGCCGAGCCGCCGATGTCGGGCCAATGCACCCGGCTGGCGGCAAAGCCGAGCACACCGGCGGTGTCGAAGATCGGCGAAAGGATGGTCATATCGGGAAGGTGGGAACCGCCCGAATAGGGATCGTTGGAAAGCACGGCATCGCCGCGCTGCCAAACTTGCAGTGGGAACTCTGCAAGAATGCCCTTGGCCGAGAAAGGCATGGCGCCCAGATGCACCGGGATATCGTTGCCTTGGGCGACCACGTCGCCGGCCTGGTCCAACAGCGCGCACGAGAGATCCGACGAGAGGCTGAGCAGCGGCGAAAACGCCGCCCTGGTCATCACTGATTTCATCTCCTCGCAAATGGCGTAAAGCGCCCCCCGCACCACCTCGAAGGTGATGGGATCGCTTTGCATCTTCAACTGCCCGCCAGCGTCGCTCATGGCTCGCCGTCCTCGATCAACAAAGTGCCCGACGGCAGAGTCTTGACCCGTTGTCCTTCCAGCACCCGGATGGTAGCGCCGAAATCCTCGACAATCAGCGGGCCGCTCAGCGTTTCGTTCTCTGCCACATCGGCGCGGGGCAAAATGTCGATCATGCCTCTGCCGCCGCCCTCCAGCACGATTGTCCTTCGACGCCGGCCGGGTCCGGCCTGGTGCCCGGCTTCGCCGGCCTCTCCGACCTGTGGCCAACCGCCGGGCCAGACCGGCCGGCGGGCGACCAGGCGCAGGTTCACCACCTCGACCTTTTGCTCCGGCAGATCATAACCGTATTCGCTGCGGTAGGCGGTGCGGAAGATGCGGTCCAAATCGTCCCCCGCCAGCCCCTCGTTCTCCAGTGCCAGGGTTTTTTCGAACATTTGGCCCTCGAAGCGAAGGTCGGCCAGGCGTTCGAATAGCGGCTCCGCCTGGTTCACGTCTTCTGCTGCAAAAAGAGCGCCGGCACGCCGCTTCAGCCGCGCGAAGGCCTCCTCCAGGGTCGCCGCATCGAGCTCCGAAGTGCGCTCGAGCAAGGTCTGAACCAGATCGTGGCGAACCTCGCCCAGTAAGGTGCCGATGGCGCTGAACAGCCCCGGATAGGGCGGTACGATCAGGCGCGGCACCCCCACTTCACGGGCGATTTCGCTGGCATGAAGCGGTCCCGCGCCACCGAAAGCCACCAGCGTGAAGTCGCGTGGATCCAAACCGCGGCGCAAGGTCGCCAGGCGCACCATTTCGGCCATATTGGCGTTGGCCAGAGTCAGAACGCCGCGCGCCACCCGCTCCACCGTCCAACCGAGCGGTCGGGCGATCTGTTCTTGCAGCGCGGCATGAGCCGCAGTGACATCGATATCCAGGTCTTCGCTGCCGAAGCCATCGGCGGCGATGTGGCCCAGCGCCACATGGGCGTCCGTCACCGTCGGCCGCGTGCCGCCGCGGCCATAGCAGGCCGGTCCGGGATCCGCCCCAGCGCTTTCGGGGCCGACCTTCAAGACGCCAAACGGATCCAACCAGGCGATGGAACCGCCGCCCGCTCCGATCTCGATCAAGTCGATGACCGGGCTGTTGATGGGGTAGCCGCCGACATCGCGGCCATCGACGAAACGATCGGCATAGAATTCCGTGCTGAGCCGGGGTTGGCCATCCTCGATGACGCCAACCTTGGCCGTAGTACCGCCCATGTCGAAGGCAATCAAATTCCCCAGATCCTCGGCCGCACCCAGAGCGGCGGTGGCAATTACACCGGCGGCCGGACCCGATTCGATGAGATGAACCGGATAGCGCTGGGCATTGGCGGCGGAGGAAAGGCCGCCATTGGATTTGACGACGGCAAGATGCGGGATGGCACGCGCCCGCAGCTCGCGGCCGAGGCGCTGCAGGTAGTCCCGCACGGTGGGGCCGATGAAGGCGTTGACGGTGACCGTGCTGGTGCGTTCGAATTCCCTGAACTCCGACGTGACATCGGACGAGAGGGATAGAAAGACGCCCGGCAAGGCGGCTGAGATGGCCGCGCCAAGCGCCTGTTCATGGCCCTCGTTGGCGTAGGCGTGCAGCAGACAGATGGCCACGGATTCGATGCCCTCAGCCTTCAATCTTGCAACCACGCGCTCGATTTCGGCCTCTGTCAGGGCCGTCATGACAGATCCGTCGTGGGCCGTGCGCTCGGCGATCTCGAAACGCCATTGGCGCGGAACCAGGGGCGGCGAGACCTTTGGTTCCAGGTCGTAAAGCCGCGGTCTGGCCTGGCGGCGCAAGGCCAGGATGTCGCGAAACCCTTGGCTGGTGATCAGGGCCGTGCGGGAGCCACGCTTCTGGATCAGGGCGTTGGTGCCGACGGTGCTGCCGTGGCAGACCGTCTGGGCGGCCAACCCTGTGCGATAGAGGAAGCGCTCGGTCCCGGTGACGGCGGCCAGTGACGGGTCAGCCGGCGTCGATGGCAGTTTGAAGCTGGCCACGATGCGCCCGGCGTCCAGGTCGAGGGCGATGACATCGGTGAACGTGCCGCCGACGTCGATGCCCAGCGCTATGGGGGAAGATTCCGATACCGCCATCAGAAAGCTGAACCCTGCAGATCGGACAGGGCGTCCACCAGTCTGTCCATGTGCTTCTTCAGGCTCACATCCACCCGCAGATAGCGTTTGCCCAGCCCCCTGAACGAGACGGAGCAATCCTTGACGATCACGCCCCGCGCCAGCAGGTCCTGGAAAACCCGCGTCGAATTCATGGCTTCGTCAAGAATCTCGAGCAGGAAAAAGTTTGCCCCCGACCCTTCGATCATGCGGAAGGCGTTGAGGGCCCGCAAACGTTCCTGAACGTAGCCGCGCATTTCCACGATCAGGGAAACCGTTCGCTCGACGTGGGCGGTGTCGTCCAGTGCGGCTATGCCGCCGGCGATCTGTAACTGTCCCATGTTCCAGGTTGGCTTGAGCGCCAACATGGGCCGGATGATCCCGCGCTCGGCAATGCCAAAACCCAGGCGCAAGCCGGCCAGGCCATAGGCCTTCGAGAAAGTCCTGAGCACGATGAGGTTGGCCTGTTCCGCCAGCAGTCCGATGCCGCCGGGCGTTTGGCTGAAGTGGATGTAGGCTTCGTCGAGCACCACCAGGCGGTCGGGCCCGGCCGCCCGGCACACTCGGCGGATGTCGTCGTCAGCCAGCATCAGGCCGGTCGGGCTGTGCGGCCGGGTCAGCATGACCAGGCGGATGTCAGCGCTGATCCGGGCCACGAAATCGTCGAGGCAAAAATCGAACCCAGGGCCCATGGGTACAAATTCCGGCACCCGGCCCTCGGCTTCGGCGAACAGGTGATAGATGGGAAACGCCGGCTCATGCATCAGCAACTTGCCGCCCGGCTCGACGAAGGTGCGGATGATCCAGGAGATGATTTCCGTCTCGCCAGCGCCGCAAATCACCTGCTCGGGCTCGACGCCATAGGTCGCGGCGATTTTCCGCCTGACCGGCTCGGCCGTCCAGCTGGGGTAAATGTCGAGTTGCTGCAGTGCCAGCGCCACCGCTTCGGCCGCCAGGGGCGAAGGACCTAGGGGGTTCTCGGCCGAGCCGAGCTTGGCCACGTCATCGAGGGGCACGCCATAGGTTTCGGCGACGTATTCCCGTGTCAGGCCAGGGCTGTAGGTCTCGGTGGTGGCGAGGGATGGGTTGCTCAGGAACATGATCGAGGCCGTCGATGGTTTGAAATGCAACAAGGTGCATATGTACCAACTATGCTAGCAACAAAACATTTCATCGGTCCCAATAGACTCCCGCTTCCTTGCGGGCCTGATCGAAACGATCGATGTTGCCGACCGCACAGAGCCCCGGGGAAGACAGCATGGCCAACAGCCTTCCGGACAGCGCCGCGGCCGTGGTCATCGGCGGTGGCATCATGGGCTGCTCGACCGCCTATCATTTGGCCAAGCTGGGCGCGCGGAACGTGGTGCTGATCGAGCGCTCGAAACTGACGTCGGGCACGACCTGGCATTCGGCGGCCCAGGTACGGCAACTTCGTTCCACCATCAGCCTGACCCAGCTCACCCAATACAGCGCCAAGCTATACGCCTCCCTGGCCCAAGAGACGGGACAGGAGACCGGCTGGCGGCAATGCGGCAGCATATCCATCGCCACCAACCCCGATCGTCTGGTCCACATCCGGCGCCAGGCCTCCCTGGCCCGGGCATTCGGCATCGAGGTGCATGAAATCGACACTGCGGAGTTGCGGGATCTCTGGCCGGTCCTGAATGTCGACGATGTCATCGGCGCCGTCTATTCGCCCAGCGATGGCCGGGTCAACCCATCCGATGTCTGCGCCGCACTGATCAAGGGCGCGCGTGCCCATGGTGCACGGATCTACGAGGACACCGCCGTCACCGGCTTCCAATCCATGGCCGGCCGGGTCAGTGCCGTGCAAACCACAGGCGGTACCATCCGAACCGACCGTGTCGCCGTTTGCGCCGGGCTCTGGAGCCGCCAGGTCGCTGGCCTGGCCGGGGTTTGGGCGCCGCTGCACGCCTGCGAGCATTTCGCCCTCATTACCAAGCCGATCGCCGGCATCGACCGCATGATGCCGATCCTGGGCGATCACGACGGGCACATGTACATGCGCGAGGAATCCCAGGGATTGCTGGTCGGCTGCTTCGAGCCCAACGCTCGGCCCATCGCATTGGAGCAGCTGCCGGCGGATTTCAGCTTCGACCTTTTGTCCGAGGATTGGCAGCATTTCAAACCAATCATGAAATTGGCGCTGCACCGGGTGCCGGCCCTTGAAGATGCCGAAGTGCGCATGCTGCTCAATGGGCCCGAGAGCTTTACCCCCGACGGCGCCTTCCTTTTGGGTGAGGCACCGGCGCTCGGCGGCTTCTTCCTGGGTTGCGGCATGAACTCCATGGGTATCGCCAGCGGTGGCGGTGCCGGACGGGCGCTGGCGGAATGGATGCTGGCCGGCGAGCCCACGATGGACCTGTGGGCGGTCGACATCCGGCGTTTTGGACGCTTCCACAACAACCTGAACGTGGTTCGCGAAAGGGCCGCGGAGCACCTCAGCCGGCACTACGTCCTCAGCACTCCGGGCCACGAGGCGGCAAGCGTCCGCGATCTGCGCTTGAGCCCGCTGCACCATTGCCTGGCCGAAAAGGGTGCCTGGTTCGGCGAGCGGGCCGGCTGGGAACGGCCCAACGTGTTTTTGCCCGGGAGCAACGGCAGCGCGCCGGCGTTGCGCTTCGGCCGGCCCGCCTGGCATGAGGCCGTGGCAAAGGAACACCAGGCGGCACGCCAGGCCGTGGCGCTCTTCGATCAATCGCAGTTCGGCAAACTGTTGATCCAGGGGCGCCATGCCGAAGCCTTCCTGCAACGCCTGTGCGCCGGAGATATGGCGGTGCCGCCGGGGCGTGCGGTCTACACCCCCATGCTGAACCAGCGCGGCGGCTACGAGAGCGAATGCGTCGTCATGCGCCTTGATGAGCGCCGCTTCATGCTGATTACCGGAGCGGCCCAGGCGGTACGCGACTACCACTGGCTGGAGAGCCATCTGAGCGACGGGGAATTCGTAACACTGACGGATATCACCGCCGGCCTGGGGGTGATTGGCATCATGGGGCCCAAGTCCCGCGATTTGTTGCGCTGCATCAGTTCCGCTGATTTTTCCAATGCCGCCTTTCCCTATTTCAGTCACCGCGAAATCGACATCGGCAATACCGTGGCACGGGCGGCCCGGCTATCCTATGTGGGCGAGTTGGGCTGGGAGATCTATCTGCCGACAGATCAGGCGGTGACGCTCTACCGCCAAATCGAGGCCGCCGGCGAAGCTTTCGGGCTCCGTGACGGAGGCAGCTTCGCCATGGCCGGATTGCGCCTGGAGAAGGGCTTTTGTTCCTGGGGCCATGATATCGGGCCCGACGATACGCCGCTGGAAGCCGGGCTCGGATTTTCGCTCGGGGCCACCAAAGAGACCGACTTCATTGGCCGCCAGGCGATCCTGCGCCAGCGCGATCAGGGCCTTGAGAAACGCCGGGTGATAGTGCTGGCCGAGGACCCGGAGCTCCACCTGATGGGTGGCGAGCCGATCGTAGCGGACGGCAAGATCCTTGGCCGCACGACGTCTGTGGCCTATGGCCACACCATCGCTCGCTCGCTCGGGATGGGGTTCATCCGCGTGGCCGGACAGACGATCGAGGAGCTGTTGTCAGCGGCCTGTTTTGAGCTCGAGGTGGCCTGCCGGCGGCTGCCGGCAACCGCGCAACTCGAGGCGCCCTATGACCCAACGGGGGCGCGCATGCGCGCTGATGGCTGAGGGCTAACCCTTCGGCTCGGCCCCAAAGGCGCCACCGCCCGGCGTCTCCATGACGAAGGTGTCGCCCGGCTCGACGTCGATTTCGTCGTTGCCGGCCAGTTCCACGACGGTTCCGTCGGCGCGGCGCAGGAAATTCCGGCCCCGGGCGCCGCTGCCGCCGCCAGCCAAGCCATAGGGGTCGGTGCGCCGGTGACCGGTCAGCAGCGTCATTTTCATGCTGTCCAGGAACGTCACCTCGCGCACGATGCCGTCACCGCCATCGTACAGCCCCTTACCGCCCGAGCCTTGGCGCACGGAGAAGCTGTCGACCCGCACCGGAAAGCGCCATTCCAGGACCTCGGGGTCGGTCATCTTGGTGTTGGTCATGTGGCTGTGCACGGCACTGGCGCCGGGATGGTCGGGACCGGCACCGGTGCCGCCGCAGATGGTTTCGTAATTCTGGTAGCGCTCGTTTCCGTAGACGAAGTTGTTGACCGTGCCTTGCGACGAGGCCAGGACGCCGAGCGCACCGAAGAGGGCATCGGTGACGCATTGGCTGACCTCGGTATTGCCGGCGATCACGGCGGCCGGATATTCCGGCGAGATGATGGATTTGGGCGGCACGATGACCTTGAGCGGCTTGAGGCAACCCTCGTTCAAGGGAATGGCATCGTCCACCAGACAGCGGAAGACGTATAAGACCGCGGCCAGGCAGACGGCGGTAGGGGCATTGTAGTTGCCGGAATACTGTGGCGAGGTGCCGCTGAAGTCGATCAAGGCTTCGCGCGCCGCACGGTCGACGCTGATCTTGACCTGGACCTGACAGCCGTTGTCCATGGGGTAGGTGAACTCGCCGTCGCTTAAGTGGTCGAGCACGCGGCGCACGGATTCCTCGGCGTTGTCCTGGACGTGGTGCATATAGGCCTGCACCACTTCGAGCCCGAAGTGCTCGACCATGTTCAGCACCTCTTTGACGCCGGTGGCGTTGGCCGCCACCTGGGCCTCGAGATCGGCCATGTTCTGGGCCGGATTGCGACAGGGGTATTGGCCCGAGTTCAACAAAGCCAGCGTTTCCGCCTCGCGCAGCACGCCGTTTTCGACCATCAGGAAATTGTCGATCAGCACGCCTTCCTCGTGGATCGAGGTGCTGTCGGGCGGTGCCGAGCCCGGCGTGCGGCCGCCGATGTCGGCGTGATGACCGCGTGACGCCACGTAGAACAGGATATCCCGGCCGCCTGTGTCGAACACCGGATTGACCACGGTGACGTCGGGCAGGTGGGTGCCGCCGTTGTAGGGCGCGTTGACCACGTAGGCGTCGCCGGGCTTCATCCTGCCCTGGTTTTCCTTGATCACGGTCTTGATGGAGGCGCCCATGGAGCCCAGATGCACCGGCACATGCGGCGCGTTGGCCACTAAGCTTCCGTCGGGCGCGAAAATGGCGCAGGAAAAGTCGAGGCGTTCCTTGATGTTCACCGAGTAGGCGGTGTTGGCCAGCGTGGCCCCCATCTGCTCGGCGATGGACATGAAGAGGTTGTTGAAAACCTCCAGCATCACCGGGTCGGCGCTGGTGCCGATGGCCTCGCGCTTGGCCAGCGCTACCATGCGGCGCAGCAGGCAATCCCCCCGGGCGCTCAACTCGGCCTGCCATTCGGGCTCCACCACGATGGTGGCGGTCTGTTCGCTGATGATGGCGGGGCCGTCGATCTTTTGCCCGGCGATCATGTCTTCCCGGCGATAGACGGGTGTCTCGCGCCATTCCCCCTGGGCATGCATGGACACCGTGTCGGCGGCGGCGGCCGCTTGGCTGAGCGTCTCGTCGAGCAAGGGGCCCACGTCGTCGGTTTCGCTGGCGCCAATGGCTTCGGCGGAGATGGCCTCGATGACCAGCTCGCGGTCCGGCGCGATATAGCCGTAGCGCTGCTGATGGGCCGCCTCGAAGCGTGCCACCATGACCGAATTCCGGGCATCGGGGTCGATGAGCAGAGGATTGTCGGTGCCGGCGTAGCGGAGATGGACCTTGGGCACCACCGAGATGCGCCCGGCTGGGACATCCTGGGCCAAGACGTCGGCCCGGGCCTGGTTGCCGATTTCGGCGAAGGCCCGGTCCAGGAGATCCTGGACGCCTGGGCCGAGCGCTTCGTTCAACTGGCGCTCGCGGATGGCCCGCACGTCCGCCAGCCCCATGCCGTAGGCCGAAAGCACGCCGCCGAAAGGATGCAGCAGAACCGTTTCCATGCCCAGGCCGTCAGCCACCAGGCAGGCGTGCTGGCCGCCGGCGCCGCCGAAGGAATTCAAGGTGTATTCGCTGACGTCGTAGCCCCGCTCGACGGAGATCTTCTTGATGGCGTTGGTCATGTTCTCGACGGCGATGCGCAGGAAGCCCTCGGCCACCGCCTCGGGCGGTTGTTCCGGGGCGCCGGTGGCCTGGGCGATCTTCTCGGCCAGGGCCGCGAATTTCCGCCGCACCACCTCGGCGTCCAGCGGCTGGTCGGCCTGGGCGCCGAACACGGCCGGGAAATGTTCGGGTTGCAGCTTGCCCAGCATTACGTTGCAATCGGTCACCGTCAGCGGCCCGCTGCGGCGGTAGCTGGCCGGGCCGGGGTCGGCGCCGGCACTCTCGGGCCCCACCCGATAGCGCGCGCCATCGAAAAAAAGAATCGATCCGCCGCCGGCCGCCACGGTGTGAATGTGCATCATCGGCGCGCGCAGGCGCACGCCGGCCACGATGGTCTCGAAGCTTCGTTCGTATTCGCCGTCGAAGTGCGAGACGTCGGTCGAGGTGCCGCCCATGTCGAAACCGATGACCTTTTCGAAGCCCGCCATTTCGGCGGTGCGCGCCATGCCCACCACCCCGCCCGCCGGCCCCGACAGGATGGCGTCCTTGCCTTGGAAGCGGTGGGCGTCGGTAAGGCCGCCGTTGGACTGCATGAACATCAAACGCGGGCCGCCACCGCCGCCATCCAGTTCACCCGCCACCTGATCCACATAGCGCCGCAGCAGCGGCGAGAGATAGGCATCCACCACGGTGGTATCGCCCCGGCTCACCAGCTTCATCAGCGGGCTCACGCGGTGCGAGACCGAGATCTGACTGAAGCCGATTTCGCCGGCGATTTGGGCCACCCGTTCTTCATGGTCGTGGTAGCGGTAGCCATGGGCGAAGGCGATGGCCAGCGAGCGGATGCCGCTATCGAAGGCCGCTTGCAGGTTCCGCCGGGCCACGCTTTCGTCGAGCGCCACCACGACGTCGCCATGGGCGCCCACGCGTTCGGGAATCTCGACCACCGTCTCGTAAAGCATCTCCGGCAAGACGATGTGGCGGGCGAACAATTTCGGCCGGTTCTGGTAACCGATGCGCAGGGCATCATGGAAACCCTTGGTGATGGCCAGCACGGTGCGGTCGCCCTTGCGCTCCAGAAGCGCGTTGGTCGCCACCGTGGTGCCCATCTTGACGTTCTGAATGCTGCCGGGCGGGATGGCCTGCCCGGCCGCCAGGCCCATCAGGTCGCGCACACCCTGGACGGCGGCGTCGGCGTATCGTTCCGGGTTCTGCGAGAGCAGTTTATGGGTGACAAGGCTGCCATCGGGCCGCTTTGCCACCAGATCCGTGAAGGTGCCGCCGCGGTCGATCCA
>JASLXG010000076.1 GCA_030740435.1 Alphaproteobacteria bacterium
CCGACAGGGGACGTCGAGCTGCTTGCCCGATGCCCCACATCGCGCGGCGCAGCTCTCCTTCCCTGTCGACGCCACAGCGCCGCGCAGGCCATGACCCGGCGAGAAACGCGGGCTAACCCGGATGGCCTCTGCCGATCGGCGTCGCTGGAAGGGCAAAGGCCAGCCATAATCCGGGTATGGGCGGCAATTTGGAATTGTCGTCAATTGGCGCACATGGCAGTTTGCCGCATTCTGGTTATTCCGGTCTGGCTAGCGAATTGTGAAGGACATGTCATGGCAACCCCACAATCGGGAATCTTCGCCGAGGGCAGCGCGCAGCACTTCGTCATGGAATACGGATTGCGCCCCGGGGCCGACCTGGCGGCCGTGGCGGCGGCGGTATTCAGCGCCCGCGGCCTGGCCTCGAGCGGCGGCCCCAACCTGGTCGTGGCCTTCGGCGCCGGCCTCTGGCAACGGCTGGCGGGCGACCGCATGCCGGCCGACCTCAGGCCCTTCGAGGCCATCGCGGCGGCCATTGGTGCCGGCGCCCCGGCCACCCAGGGGGATCTCTTGTTCTGGATCCACGGCCCACGCCACGACGAGAACTTCGAGGTGGCGCTGGACGTCAACCGCATCGTCGCCCCGGAGATAGCCAGCTGCGTCGACCAGTCGGGCTTCATCGGCGCCGATTCCCGCGACCTCACCGGCTTCATCGACGGCACCGCCAACCCCAGCGGCCAGGAGCGCCAGGCGACGGCCCTGATCCCGGCCGGCGAGGCCGGCGCCGGCGGCGCCTTCGTGCTGAGCCAGCGCTGGGTGCATGACCTGGGCTCGTTCGGCGCCCTGGCGGAACACGAACAGGAGAACGTCATCGGCCGCACCAAGGCCGACAGCGTCGAACTGGGGCCCGAACGCATGCCGCCCGATTCCCACGTCAGCCGCACCGACACGGCCCTCGACGGGGCGCCGCTGACCATCTATCGGCGCAGTTTTCCCTATGGCTCGGTGCAGGAACACGGGCTTTATTTCCTGGCCTTTTCCCGCAGCCTGGGACATTTCGACATCCTGCTCAGGCGCATGTTCGGGATCGCCGGTGACGGCATCTACGACCGCCTGATCGAATTCTCACGGCCGGTCAGCGGCGCCTACTGGTACGCCCCGCCGCTCGAGGATCTGGGTAGCCTGGGGGGGTGAAGAGCCTTTTGTCGACCCTCACCGGGCGGGCGCCGCCACAGGCGGCTTTTTGTTAGTCCCTCACCGGGCGGGCGCATCCGCGCCCTTGGCCTCCGCCCCCCAGGGGGGCGGCTTAGCGCCGATACCAAGTGTGTTTCTTTGCTGCTTGGTCTTGGTGCAACGGGAGCGACTGCGACCCGCCGCTACTGCGGCGCGCCCGCGCAGGCTGACGTCGCGGAGCGACTCAGCGCGATCCCGGAGGTCTATTTCGTGGCCCTCATAACCGGCAGCTACAATATCAACGCCTCGGCGGCGTTTCGCTCGAACGACGATCACCTCGATTTCATCACCAACAGACTGCCGAGGATCCCTGGCATCACCCGCACCGCAACCTACAACTTGTTCAAAATCTACAAGCGACAGATGAGCATCCTGCCGCCCGCCTAAAATGACAGCGGCGGAGCAAAATGGGACCGTCCATAGCCTTCGGTCAGAGTTGCTCTGACTGGAAGGCGGAGGGATGTATCGAGTCGATTTGTACGCACGGGTTCGGTGGGCGTGTCGTGTTGTGGGGATGAGCACCCGCGAGGCTTCGCGGGTGTTTGGTGTGGATCGCAAGACGGTCCCTAAGATGCCGGGGGGCGTCCCGACGAGTGGTGCAAGAGCGCCGTCACCGGGTTCGGCCGTCGCCGCAGCGGCTGAACTCGCGGTCACGACGCGATGTGGTAATTTGGCGGCAGGCACGGTGGCCGCAGGCATCCGCTCCGCCGATTTTGCTGCCTGCCGGTGCCCTCTGCCTGCCACCCTTGGATCCCACCCTCATGCCCTTCCGCCCGCCGCCCCCGACCACCGTGCGCCGCCTGGCGCTGGTGCTGGGAATCGGACTGGCCCTCTGGTCCTGCCCTTCCTGCTCGAGGGCTACGACACCTACCGCCTGGCCATGGCCGGGGTCTTTGCCATCGCCGTGGTCGGCCTCAACCTGCTGACCGGCCAGGCCGGCCAGCTTTCCATCGGCCACGTCGCCTTTTATGCCATCGGTGCCTACCTCACGGCCATCCTGACGGGCCAGGGTTGGCCGGTGGCGGCGGCGCTGCCGCTGGCAGCTTTGGTCGCCGGGCTGGCCGGCCTGGGCTTCGGTTATGCGGCTTTGAGATTGGCCGCCGTGCATCTGGTGATGGCCACTTGGGGACTGGCCTTGGCGGTGCCGCAGGTGCTCAAGTCAAGCCATCTGGAGGCCTGGACCGGAGGTGTTCAGGGGCTCTACCTCGAGCGTCCCGGCGGCGTCTTGGGGCTGAGCGACGACCAGTTCTGGTATTTCGTCGTGCTGGTCCTGCTGGGTGCCGTCATCTGGCTCGCCGGCAATCTGGTACGCGGGCGCTTCGGCCTGGCGCTGCGGGCCTCGCGCGACCAGCCCCTGGCGGCCCGCGCCATGGGTATCAACCTGGCCCGCACCCGGGCCCAGGCCTTCGCCGTCAGCGGCTTTTGCGCCGGCCTGGCGGGCGGCCTGGCGGCGCTTTTGGAGGATTTCATCGCCCCCGACGGCTTCACCATCTTCTTTTCCATCCTGCTGCTGGTGGGCGCCGTGGCCGGTGGCGTGGGTTCGGTCTGGGGCGCCGTCTTCGGCGGGCTGTTGATCTGCTATTTACCCGAACTGGCGGCCGGCGCCTCGGGCGCGCTTTCGTTCCCGGTCTATGGTTTGATCCTGTTGGGGCTGATGTATGTCATGCCCGAAGGCCTGGCCGGATTGGTCGAGAAATTGAAGCCCAGGGAGAAATCACCATGAGCGAGAAAGTCGAACGCCTGCGTGAGGTGTTGAACGAGCCCGGCCTGATCGTGCTGCCCGGCTGCCACGACGCCATTTCCGCCCGCATCGTCGCCCGGGCCGGCTATCCGCTGGCTTTCATGGGCGGCCTGGCGGTGGCGGCGGCCAGGCTCGGCCTGCCTGACAGCGGCCTGATCTCCTACGCCGAGATGCTCGACCAGGGGCGCAATATCTGCGCCGCCGTGCCCATCCCGGTGATCGGCGACGGCGACACCGGCTACGGCAACGCCGTCAACGTCAAGCGTACGGTAGCGGGCTATGCCAACGCCGGCTTCGCCTGCGTCATGATCGAGGACCAAACGCTACCCAAGCGCTGCGGCCTGGCCGCCGGCGTCGAGGTGGTCGACCGGGCCGAGACCGTGGCCCGCCTTCGCGCCGCCGTCGATGCCCGCGAGGAGGGCGCCGATATCCTTATCCTGGGCCGCACCGACGCCGCCACCACGCTGGGCTTCGAAGAGGCGCTCTGGCGCGCCGAGGCCTACCAGGACCTGGGCGTCGATGCCGTATATCTCGAAGGCGCCGAAAGCCCGGCCGAACTCGAACGCCTGGCCGGGCGCGTGGCGCTGCCCAAGGTCTACGTCACCGTCGAGGGCATCGCCGAACAAGCCGTAACGGCGGCCCAGCTCGACGATCTGGGCTTCAAGATCATGCTCTGGGCGGCGACCATGCTGAACGTCTCGATCCAGGCCATGGAAGAGGCCGCGGCAACCATGCACCAGGGCGGCCTGCCCGAACGCATCGTCCAGTGGGACCACCTCAACCGCCTGGCCGGCCTCGACGAATACTACGCCGAAGAGGAGCGCTACCGGAGCTGACCCCACTTTACGCTTCGCGCCGCAACAATCGGAATGCGCCGGCCTCCTCGAGCCTCTACACCTGCCGTCTCTCAACACCAGGAGCGACGGCAATGACGACTTCCATCAACCGCCCCATGAACGCTCGCGAGTGGCCGCTGCTGCTGGCGCTGACGCTGTTGTGGGGTGGTTCGTTCTTCTTCACCGGCGTCGCCGTCACGGAACTGCCACCCTTTAGCCTGGTGCTGGCCCGGGTGGGGCTGGCGGCGCTCATATTGCAGGGCGCGCTGGTGGTGTTGGGCCGGCGGCCACCGTGGCGGCACTGGCGCGCCTTCCTGGTCATGGGGCTGTTGAACAACGCGCTCCCTTTCAGCCTCATCGTCTGGGGCCAGACCACCATCGCCAGCGGCCTGGCCGCCATCCTCAACGCCACCACGCCGCTCTTTACCGTGCTGCTGGCCCATGCCGTGACGGCCGACGAAAAGCTGAGCGGGCCGCGCCTGTTGGGCTGCGCCCTGGGCCTGGCCGGCGTGGCGCTGATGCTGGGACCGGATGTCGGCGAGTTGGGCGGCAACCTCTGGCCCCAGCTCGCCGTCCTGGCCGCCGCCCTTTCCTACGCCTGCGCCGGGGTCTGGGGCCGGCGCTTCGCGGCGCTCGGCCTGGCCCCGGTGGAGACCGCGACCGGCCAGGTCACGGCCTCGACGCTCTTGCTGTTGCCCCTGGTCCTGCTGGCCGACCGGCCCTGGACGCTGGCGCCGCCCGGCGCCGAGACCTGGGCCGCCATCGCCGGCCTGGCGCTGTTGTCGACGGCACTGGGTTATGTCGTCTATTTCCGCCTGCTGGCCAGCGCCGGGGCGACGAACCTCTTGCTCGTGACCTTGCTGATGCCGCCGCTGGCCGTCTGGCTGGGCTTCGTGTTCCTGGGCGAGAGCCTGGGAATCGTTCACCTCGCCGGACTGGCCCTGATCGCCGCCGGCCTGGTCGCCATCGATGGTCGACTGCTGGCCATCCTGAAAAAAGGGAGGCGGCATTATTCGCGGCCCAAAGGCTCGACCGCGGTATAGGGCGCGACGTTGCGGCCGCCGTAGCGGCGCACCCGCAGGTTGGCCTGTTCGGCGTGGCCGGCGAAGCCCTCCAGCATACAAAGCCGCGAGCAGATCTCGCCCAGCTCGGCCGAGGCCTGGTCGCTGAGCACGCGCTGGTAGGTATGGGTCTTGATGAACTTGCCCACCCAGAGGCCGCCGGTATAGCGCCCGGCCCGCTTGGTGGGCAGCGTGTGGTTGGTGCCGATGACCTTGTCGCCGAAGCTGACATTGGTCCGCGGCCCGAGAAACATGGCGCCGTAGTTGGTCATGTTGTCGAGAAAATACTCCGCATTACGGGTCATCACCTGGACGTGCTCGAAGGCCAGGCGGTTGGCCTCGGCCAGCATCTCGGCCTCGCTTTCGCAGAGGCAAATAACGCCGTAATCGGCCCACGAAGTGCGCGCGATCTCGGCTGTCGGCAGGATCTCGAGCTGGCGTTCGACCTCGGCCAGGGTGTCGGCGGCCAGGGCCTCCGAGGTCGTCAGCAGCACCGCCGGCGAGGTCGGGCCGTGCTCGGCCTGGCCCAACAAATCGATGGCGCAAAGCTCGCCGTCCACCGTCTCGTCGGCGATGATCAGGGTCTCGGTGGGGCCGGCGAAAAGATTGATGCCGACGCGGCCGTACAATTGCCGCTTGGCCTCGGCGACGTACATGTTGCCGGGCCCCACCAGCATGTCGACGGGCGCCAGCGTCTCGGTCCCCAGCGCCATCGCCGCCACCGCCTGGACGCCACCCAGTACCAGGATTTCGTCGGCGCCGCCCAGGTGCATGGCGGCGACGATGGCGGGGTGCGGCCCGCCGTCATGGGGCGGCGCCGCGGCGACGATGCGCGGCACCCCGGCCACCCGGGCCGTGACCACGCTCATGTGGGCCGAGGCCACCATGGGGTACTTGCCGCCGGGCACGTAACAGCCCACCGAGTCGACCGGGATGTTCTTGTGGCCCAGCACCACCCCGGGCATGGTCTCGACCTCAAGGTCCTGGAGGCAGGCCCGCTGGCGTTCGGCGAAGGCACGCACCTGGGCTTGGGCGTATTTGACGTCTTCCAGATCTTGGCGCGAGACCCGGCCCATGGCGGCCTCGATCTGGGATTCCGTGAGACGAAAATCGGCCGGGTTCCAGTCGTCGAATTTCTGCGAAAGCTGGCGCAACGCCACATCGCCCCGCGCCTCGACATCGGCCAGAATGCCCTCGACCAGCGCCCGCACTTCGGCGTCGGCCTCGTCGACGGCGCTTTGTTCGATACCCCGTTTGAGAAACTTGACCATGGTTTTCTCCTCCTCGGACCTCGCCCGTTGAACCCCCGAGAGGCTAGCCCAACACGACCGCGTGAACAGGTGAAAAGGTGCTTTCCCAACGGCAGCTATCGAGCCTAAACTGAAGGCGGATGACATTTTACCGCGATATCGGAAGGGGAGAGCCGATGACTGCGGATCCTCGAAGACGGCTGATGATTTGCGCCCTGGCCGGCGTCATGACCGGCCTCGCCATGCTGCCTCGGCCCGCCGGGGCCGAGAGCGGGCGGGCGCAAGCGGCAACAGAGCGCGAGATCTATCAACGCCACACGCTGAAGCTGACGCTGAAGAATTTTCTGCACGTCACCAAGGACCGCCGCGACGAATTCAGATACCGCTCGATCAACGCTCCGGTGCTGGCCGTGCATCCCCACATCGTGCTCAGCCTGGCCGGCGGCCGCACCTACGTCGACGACGGCTTCGATGTGGCGGGCAACGACTACCACCTCTATCTGGTGTTCCAGCGCCACCAGCTGGCCTCGCTGCTGACCCTGGCGCCCGACCTCAAACCGACGCCGCTGCATTGGCTGACGCCGGGGCAGGCGGAGATCCTGCGCGCCTCGATCCGCGAGGCGGCACAAAGCGGCTGCCAGCGCACCCTGCCCCAGACGGCCTCGACGGCCGAGCTGGCGCGATTCGACCTGGGACCTTGCATCAAGAATTTGTTCGCAGCGCGCTAGCGGTGGGATTCGGTTTGGCGGATGCCCATATTCCCCTGGGAGGGGGTAAGCAGCCGCAGCTCGAGGACGGATGATGAAACTTTCCCGACGTTCCCTGATCCTTAGCGCCGTTACCGGCCTGGCGCTGGCCGGCGCGGCCGGCTGGTACCTGACTTCGGGCGGGCCCAGCCGGGCCGAGGCCGACATGGTGGTCTACAAGTCCCCCTGGTGCGGCTGCTGCGGCTCGTGGGTCGAGCGCATGCGCGACGCCGGTTTCAGCGTCGCCGTCGAAAAGCGTGAGGACATGGACCCGATAAAGCGGGAATTCGGCGTCCCCGGGCGCCTGGAATCCTGCCACACGGCGCGCATCGGCGGTTACACCATCGAGGGCCACGTGCCGGCTCGCGAGATCAAGCGCTTGCTGACAGAACGCCCCCAAGCGCAGGGCCTGGCCGTCCCGGGTATGCCCATCGGCTCGCCCGGCATGGAACAGGGCGGCCAGCGCGAGCGCTTTGCCGTGATTCTCTGGGGCGACCAGGACAGCCGGGTGTTCGCCAAATACTGAACGCCCGAGGAGGCAGCAAGCGGGCTGGACTGATCGCATGGATGTGATTTCCGGCGCCCCAAGAAGGGTTATCGGCTGGTTCGGCAAGCCCCAGTTGCTGATTGCCGTGACGCTGCTCGCCACCCTCTATCTATGGCTGCCGGAGCCCTATCGCTCGGACCTGCGCTTTGTCGAGATCGAGGCCGGCGGGCGGGCGCTGATCAGCCTGGCGCTGGCCTTCAGCCTCTCGGCCCTGCTGGCCCAGGCCATGGTGCGGCTTTATCGCGCGGCCCGAATCGCCATTGCCCAGCGGCGCGTCGGCAGCGACGGAACTTCCTGGGCAGCGAGGGTGCAAATCCGCAAGACCGGCTTCGAGAAATTCCTCATCCGGCTGCAAGGCCTCAGCGCCCGGGGGCTGCTGCGGGGCGCCATCAAGGTCGTCGCCAACCCCGTTCCGCTGCTCACCGTCGCCCTCTTTTGCGCCCTGGGCCTGTGGCTTCCCGAGCCCTATCGCGGGCAGCTCGGCCTGGCCGGAATCCTGGCCGGCTGGTGGACGCTGATCGGCCTGGCCTTTGCCTTCAGCGCCACGACGTTGCTGACCCAGGCACTGGTGCTGGGTTGGCGGGCGACGCGCAGCGCCCTGGTCGGCGAGGCCAGGGTCGGCGCCGAGGCGGTGACGGCGATTGCCAGGCGGCAAAACCGCGAGGCGGAACTGGAAAAAATCCTCTGGCGGCTGCCCAGGCTTGGCGCCGACGAGCACGAATGGATAGCCAGTGCCGTCGCCAACCGCCAGCAAACCATCATGGCCACCCATACCAGCAGCGTGGCGGCCAGCCTGATGAAGAAGGGATTTCTGACGCGCCGTACGGCCGAACGGCCGCCGCCCTATTTCTTCGACTTCGCCGACGACGTCTGGCAGCTGGTTAACGAGCACTTCGCGGAGGAACAAGTTTAGCGTCGGCGGGGTCCGGACCGGGGTCACAAGAGCCGGGTCATGAGACCTCGCCGAGGCTCTGACATTCCCGTGGCGCCTGATCTGCGCTACCGTCGGCCGATACCGTGACGAAAAGGGGGAAGCGCCGTGTCGACACAGCCGATCGCCATGCCGAACCGCCGGGATCCGGCCCTGCTGATGGGCTTCACCAACCTGGCGGAAGGGCGCCAGCGCCAGCCCCTGGTCATCACCCGCGGCGAGGGCGTGTTCGTCTTCGACGAGGAGGGCAAGGACTATATCGAAGGGGTTTCCTCGTTCTACTGCACGGCGCTCGGTTTCAGCGAAGAGGCGCTGATCGAGGCCGCCGTCAAGCAGATGCGCGAGATGCCCTTCTACGTCTCGGCCATGCACCGGGTCTTGCCCGTGGTCGAACAACTGGCGGAGAAGCTTTGCGCCTTGGTGCCCATGGCCAACGCCAAGGTGGCGTTTGCGGTGTCGGGGTCCGAGGCCAACGACGCCCTGGTCAAGTTCCTCTGGTTCCACAACAACGCCGTGGGCCAGCCCAAGCGCAAGAAGGTCATCTCGCGGCTCGGCAGCTACCACGGCGCCACCATCGCCACGGCCAGCCTGACCGGCTGGGCCAAGTACCATGCCGGTTTCGACCTGCCCATCGCCGGCTTCCTGCATACCCAACAGCCCGACTACTACAACCTGGCCGAAGCCGGCGAGAGCGAGGAGGAATTCGCCTCACGCGTGGTGGCCGAGCTCAAGGACTTGATCGAGAACGAGGGGCCCGAGACCATCGGCGCCTTCCTGGCCGAGCCGGTGTCAGTGAGCGCCGGCCTGGCGGTGCCGCCCAAGACCTACTGGCAGAAGCTGACGGCGCTGCTGCGGGACTACGAAATCAAATTCTTCGATGACGAGGTGGTGACCGGGTTTTGCCGCACCGGCGAGATGTTCGGCTTCGAGACCTTCGGCCTTGAGCCCGAGTGCGTCACCATGGCCAAGGGGCTTTCCTCGGCCTACCAGCCGATCTCCGCCGTGGTCATGTCGGAGGATTTCTACGAAGGCCTGGAAAAGGGTAGCGACCAGGTCGGCATGTTCTCCCACGCCGGCACCTACCACGGCCACCCGGTGGCGGCGGCGGTGGCATTGCGGGTTCTGGAGCTGATCGAGGAGCGCGATATTCTGGGCTACGTGCAGGGCATCATCCCGCACTTCCACAAGGCCATAGGCAAGTTTGCCGATCATGCCTTGGTGGGCGAGGTGCGCACGCTCGGCCTGGCGGGCGCGGTCGAGCTGGTGCTGGACAAGGAAACCCGCGGCAGAGGCGAGCCCGAGGGCGCGCTGGCCAAGCATTTCGGCGATCGCTGCCAGGCCAACGGGCTTTTCGTGCGGCCCATCGGCGGTGCCGCGGTGCTGGCGCCGCCGCTGATCATCACGGAGGGGGAAATCGACGAGCTCTTCCGCCGTTTCGGCCTGGCGCTGGACGAGACCCTGGACTGGGCGGGACGGCAGTGGCCGGAGTAGGAATTTCGCAATAGGAAAAAGCATCATGAACCATCGCGACACCATCATGGCCGTCTTCCGGGGCCAAGAAGTCGACGTCATCCCCTGGGTGCCGCGCATCGATCTCTGGCACAACGCCAAGGTGTTGACCGACACGCTGCCCCAACGCTTCGCCGGCATGAGCATCGACCAGATCCACCGCAGCCTGGGCTGGCCGCTGCACAAGTTCGTGCCCGAATTCCAAAAACCGGCCCGGCCCCAGGATCTGGACCACTGGGGGCTGGGCCTGGTCGACGTCAAGGAGTGCGCCTTTACATTCGAATTCCCCAGCGACGTGGATATCCGGGTGACGCCGGAGCACAGCGAGAAGGAGGAGATGACGCACGTCGAGTACCACACGCCGGTGGGCATGGTCAGCGTGCGCCACGGCATGACCACCGAGATGAAGAAGGCCGGCGCCTCCGCCGGCTGGGTCAAGGAGCACGCCATCAAGGGGCCCGAGGACTACGCGCCGCTGGCCCACATCTTCGGCAACATCAAGATCAAACCGGCCTACGAGCGCTACAACGCCTGGCGCCGGGCCACCGGCGACGACGGCGTCGTGGTCTCCTGGGGCGCCGGCCTGGGCTGCACATCGCCCATGCACTTCATCCAGAAGACCTTCCTCGACGCCACCGAATTCTACCTCCACCACCACGATTATCCCGACCAGATGGCGGCGCTCATCGAGGCGCTGGGGAATTATTACGATCAGCTCATCGAGGTGCTGGCGGCCTCGGGCGTGGACGCCGTCCACTGGTCGGCCAACGTCGACGACATGATCACCTATCCGGCGCTTTACGAAGAACATTTCCTGCCCTGGTGCCACAAGGCCTCCGACCGTCTCAGGCCCGAAGGCATCATCATGGTCATCCACCCCGACGGCGAGAACCAGGGCCTGATGGATCTGGTGGCCGCCAGCCGCATGGACGTGGCCGATGCGGTGACGCCTTGGCCCATGACCAAGGTGCGCATCGGGGACTATTACGACCA
>JASLXG010000077.1 GCA_030740435.1 Alphaproteobacteria bacterium
GCCGAGCAGCAGGTCATGCTGCGCGTGCGCATGGTCGAAGTGCGCCGCCGGATCATCAAATCGCTGGGCATCCGGGCTGCCATCGGCACCGGCAAGGCCGTCAGGGAGGCCGCCCCCACTCTGATCCAGGACCTGACCGGCACCGGCATCATCGGGCCCCTGGCGGAAGGCCAGATCCGCTTCGGGCTGTTTCCCGGCCCCTTCAACAACCCGCTGCGCAATGTCGGCTTGGCCCTCGATGCGCTGGAGAGCGAGGGGCTGATCAAGACCCTGGCCGAGCCCAACCTGACGGCGTTGTCCGGCGAGACAGCTAGCTTTCTGGCGGGTGGCGAGGTTCCGGTGCCGGCTGGGGTTGACAGCAACGGCAATCTGACCATCACTTTCCGCAATTTCGGCGTCGAGCTGGAGTTCACGCCGACGGTGCTCGACACCGGACACATCAACCTGCAGGTGAGGACTGAAGTCAGCGAAGTCGATAACTCCCAGTCCGCCGTCGTCCAGGGCACTTCGGTGCCGGGCTTCCGCGTCCGTCGCGCCACCACCACGGTGGAGATGGCGAGCGGCGGTGCCTTGGTCATCGGCGGCCTTTTGCAGAACGATTTTAGCAATATCGTGGCGGGGCTGCCCGGGCTGGCGAACCTGCCCATCCTCGGCGCGCTTTTCCGCTCGACCGACTTCACCAAGGGCGAAACCGAGCTGGTGGTGACGGTCTCAGCCTTCCTGGTGCGGCCCGTCGACGATCGTGCCATTGTGCTGCCCACCGACGGTTTCGCGCCGGCCAGCGACATCGACATGTTCTTGCTGGGGCGCCTACACACCGAATACGGCCGCCCGGGCTCGACGCCGCCGACGGGACGGGTGCAGGGCCCGATCGGCTTTATCATGGAATGATCGACTATGATGGGCGAGCATGGCATGAAATATCTCAAGGCAATCGCTGGCGCTGCGGGCTTGCTGTTGGCCGCCTGTCAGCCTTATCAGCCCAGCCTCTATACGGCCGCCGAACACGATCCGCGGGTGGCCCATCCCCTGAGCGTCGAGCCCACCAAGGCCGCTGCCGCAATCCGCTTCGAGGCCGACAGCGCGGTGCTCGATGCGGCCCAGGGGTCTAAACTCGCGCGCTTCGTGGATTCCTATCTCAGCCTTGGCCACGGGCCCCTGAAGGTGGTCATCGTGCCCGACGGCAGCCCGCGTCAGATGCTCGAGGCCCGGGGCCGGGTGATCGGCCAACGGGCCAGGCAGCGCGGCCTCAAGCCCGGCAACTTGGCGCTGAGCTATGCCGCTGCCGGCGAGGGAGAGGGGGCCGGAGGGCCGCTGGTGCGCCTGGGCTACGATCGTTTTCTGGTCAAGCTGCCGGACTGTGGCGATTGGTCGGGGGCGGCCAACCGGCGATCGCGGAACCAGAACCACAGTAATTTCGGTTGCGCCAGCCAACGCATGTTCGGTGCCATGGTAGCCGACCCGGCCGATTTGGTGCGCCAGCGCCCGGCCGGCGAGTCCGATTCGCAGCGCTTGCACCGTGTCATGGAGCGCTTCCGCGTGGGGCCGCCCACCGGTGGTGGTGGCTAGCGATGCGGACCGCACCATCTCCAAGATCCCTGGGAGCCCGCTATGGTGGTTGATGCCTTCCTGCTCAGCGAAGAGGCCCAGGCGCGCATCGGCGATGCGCTGAAGGACCGCAATATCGCCAAGTTCGAGGGCCATGTTGCCCTCGGCGGCGTTGTCGAGGCGGTCGAGTACTACACCGAACGGCCCACCCCGGACATTCTCATTGTCGAGTTCGAGGGCGACGGCGAAGGCATCAAGGGGGGCCTGGAAACCTTGGCCGAGGTCTGCGATTCGGGCACCCGCGTGGTCGCCGTCGGGGCCGAAAACGACGTCGCGCTCTATCGTTCGTTATTGCGCATGGGGGTCAGCGACTACCTGACGGCGCCAGTGACGGCGCGCCAGGTGTTCGACGTCATCCACGGCCTGGTCTCGGACCCCGACGCCCAACCGGCTGGCCGCGTGCTGGCTTTCGTCGGCAGCCGGGGCGGTGTTGGCAGCAGCACGGTGGCCCACAACACCGCCTGGAGCTTGAGCGACAGCTATGACGAGGACGTCGGCGTCGTCGATCTCGACTTACAGTATGGTACC
>JASLXG010000078.1 GCA_030740435.1 Alphaproteobacteria bacterium
TTGCGGCATAGCTTGGGGGAAAACCTTTTCCCAGACCTCATCCCTGATGACGAAACGTCCCGTGTTCATCAAAACCTCCTTGCAAAAGGAAGTTTGAATCACTTTTTGACGCTCTTGGGAATCCCTTAAATGTCAACAGGCTCTAGTCGGGCGGCGTGACCCCGGTTTGGCCGGTGATCACGCCGTAGTGCTCGATGCGGCGGTGGGCCTCGAAGCTGAACATGGCATCGCGGTTGCGCAGGCAGATGTCCAGATCGCAGGCCGCCGAGATGAGCTCGTCTTCCTTGCTCGAACAAAGCGCCACGATCTCGCCCGAGGGTGCCACGATGGCGCTGCCGCCGATCAGATTGCAGCCTTCCTCGTCGCCGGCCTTGGCCACGCCCACCACCCAGGTGCCGTTCTGGTAGGCACCCGACTGCATGACCAAGTGGTTGTGAAAGCCGGCCAGGTCGTCGTAGGTGGAATCCCAGGGGATGTGGCCCGGCGTGTTGTAGCCCAGCAGCACCAGTTCCGCCCCCTTCAGCGCCAGCACCCGGTAGGTCTCGGGCCAGCGCCGGTCGTTGCAGATGCACATGCCCACGACGCCGCCCATGGTGCGCCAGGTGCCGAAACCAAGGTCGCCGACCTCGAAATAGCGCTTCTCCAGGTGTTGGAAGGGGAAGTGCGGCCGGTCGTCGGCGTGCCCGGGCAAGTGGACCTTGCGGTATTTGCCCACGATGCGGCCCTGCTTGTCGACCAGCACGGCTGTGTTGAAGCGGCGCTTCCCGCCCCCCTCCTCGACCAGTTCGGCATAACCCAGATAGAAGCCGATGCCAAGCTCGACGGCCAAATCGAAAAGCGGCCGGGTGGCGGCCGAGGGCATCTCGCGCTCGTAAAAAGCATCGAGCTCGTCTTCGTCATCGAGCCACCAGCGGGGGAAAAAACTGGTCAAGGCGAGTTCGGGAAAGCACACCAGATCGCAGCCCCGGCCATGGGCCTCGCGCATCAACTCCAGCAATCGGCCGACCACGGCCTGGCGGCTCTCAGTGCGCGCGATGGGACCGAGCTGGGCACCACCAACGGTAATGGTTCTGGACATGAGCGGGCTCCTTTCCCTAAAACCGACCAATTCTAACTCTCCCACCGGGCCCGTCCAACTTCGAGCTCGCCGCCCGTCCCGCTTCAACCCTTCCGGTAGCAGCCCTTGATTCCGCTTCGCGCCATCATCATCGCCGTCTGCATCCATATCCTCTGGGGCGCCAACCCGGTGGCGGTGAAGTTCGGCCTCTTGGCCTTTCCGCCGCTCTGGTCGGCCTTTATCCGTTTCGCCCTTGCCATCGCCTGTATCACCGTCTGGGCCTGTTTCAAAGAGATCCCGCTGTGGCCGCGCCGCGGCGAATGGCTGGGGCTGGGACTCTTGAGCCTTTTGTTCACGGTGCAGATTGCACTCATGAACTTCGGCATCGACATGACGACCAGCTCCATGTCTTCGGTGCTGCTGGCCACCCACCCGCTGTTCGCCGCCCTCTTTGCCCATTTGTTCATCGCCCGCGACCGGCTGACGCCGGTCAAGGTGGTGGGCCTATTGGTGGCCTTCTCGGGTGCCGGCGTGGTGCTGCTGCGCGACGCCGGCTTGGCTGGCCTGGACCTTGTCGCCATCGGCAACTGGGTGGTGCTGTTGAGCTCGGCGCTGCTGGGGGGGCGGTTGATCTATACCGCCGGATTGGCGCAGCGCATCGACACCTCGCGGCTGATGGTCTGGCAAATGGTGCTGTCGTTGGTGGCCTTCGGCGCCGGCGGCCTGGCTTTCGAGAGCATCCATTGGGCCCAAGTAGGCTGGCTGCCGCTGGCCGGCCTGGCCTACCAGGGCATCGTCATCGCCGGCCTGGGCTTCATGCTCAATACCTGGCTGATCAAGCACCACAGCCCCAGCACGATGGTCAGTTTCGGCTTTATCGCGCCCATCTCGGGCGTCGCGCTGAGCGTCTGGCTGCTCGGCGAGAGCCTGACCTCGATCCTGATTTTCGGCACCTTGGGCGTCGGTCTGGGGCTGGTGCTGATCACCCGCAAGGCCGCCGAACGCCCCTTATGAAAACATTGTGATCCCGTTACGGCCGGGACGCGGCGACGGCAAAAGAACTCGGCGCCAAAACACCCCCACCCTTCCCTCCCCCACAAAGCCGAATCTGGACAAGGCTTCAAGCCTGCATGGCCGCGTATTTGGCCTGCAGCTCGTCCGGGGTTTCGGGGAATTCGGGGTTGGCTTCGATGCAGTCGGCGGGGCAGACCAATTGGCACTGGGGCTCGTCTTCGTGGCCCACGCATTCGGTGCATTTGAAGGCGTCGATGACGTAGATCATCTCGCCCATGCTGATGGCCTCGTTGGGGCAGGGCTCGACGCAGGCGTCGCAATTGGTGCAGTCGTCCGTGATCATCAACGCCATGACCGGTATTCCTTGCGGCTTGGAGGAGTTACGAGGCTTTGTCGAGCTGGCCCAGCTCGGCCAGCTTGCGGTGGCGGAACTCGCCCCAGATGGCGGCGCCGATGGCCCCGGTATAGATCGAATCCGGGTGGCTGACGACCTCGCTACTGACCTTCTGCTCGGTCATCTGCTCGGCCATGGCGGCCACCAGGCCGCCGTCCTGGGCCAGGCCGCCCGATAGCAGCACGCGGCCCTCGGTGGCCTTGCTGGCCTTGAGCAACTTGACCAGGCGGCCGGCCATGGAGACGTGGATACCCTTGAGGATGTTGGCGGTCGAGATGTTGCGCGAAACCATGTTGATGACGTCGGTTTCGGCCAGCACGGCACAGATCGAGGAGACCACCTCGGGGTCGTCGGCCTGCTGGCTGAGCTCGCCCACCTCGTCGACCGAGACGCCCAAGTAGCGCGCGATGTTCTCGAGGAACTGGCCCGAACCGGAAGCGCACTGGCTGGTCATGCGGTAGCTCAGCACCTTGCCGCGCTCGTCGATGTTGATGGCCCTGCCGTGCAGGGCGCCGATGTCGAGCACCGCCTTGAGATCGTTTTCCAGGAACACCGCGCCGCGGGCATGAGTGGTCATGGAATAGAAATGCCCGGTGCGGAAGGGAACGTTCTCGCCCTCGCCCGTGGTGCCCACGTAGGCCACGTCGTCGGCCTTGACGCCGGCATCCGAGAGCACGCTCTCGTACCCCTCCCCGGCCAGCTTGTTGGGGTCGCGCCGGCGGATGCGATCGGCCCGCTTGGCCAACAGCGTCATCTGGTCGCCCTCGATCTCGAAGAGCACGGACTTGACGGCGCCGGTGCCGATGTCGATGCCTGCGGTGATGGTCATGTCAGTTCTCCACGGCGCGGCGAGCGAAGGTAGCGCCGCCCAGCGCGCCTGTATAGATCGATTCGGGGTCGATGTTGATGCCGATGTCGCCGTAGTTTTCGGCCACCAGATCGCGCAGCGCATCGACCGCGGCGGCGTTGTTGGCGACACCGCCGGTCCAGGTGAACTGGTCGCGGATGCCTCCCGAACGCGACAGGATCGACATGGCGCGCAGCACGATGGCCCGGTGCAGGCCGGAAAGAATGTCCTCCCGCGCCTCGCCCAGCGCCAGCCGGTCGCGAAGCTCCGCCCCGGCGAAGACGGTGCAGGTCGAGTTGATGCGGATGGTGCGTGTGGCCTTCTGGGCCAGGGGACCAAGCTCGTGCAAGCCCAGATTCATCTCGTCCGCAATGTACCCCAGGTAGCGGCCGCAGCCGGCGGCGCAGCGGTCGTTCATCTGGAAGCTCTCGACGATGCCGTTTTCGTCGACCTGGATGGCCTTGGTGTCCTGGCCGCCGATGTCGAGCACGGTGCGGGTGCCGGCGAACATGACGTGCGCGCCCAGCCCATGGCAGAGGATTTCCGAGCGGATGTGCTCCTTGGGGAAGGGCAGCGTGGCGCGGCCGTAGCCGGTGCCGACGACGTAGCGTTCGTCCAAGCCGGTGGCCAGTTCGCGCTCGACGTTGCCGCGCACCTCGGTGGCGGCTTCGCCGAGCTCGGGCATCTCGGCGAAGCTGCGATCGACGGCGCGCAGCACCTTGGCGTCGGTGCCCTCGGTATAGAGCCGGTTCTCGACCTCGATGATCGAGCGGTCGTAGATGTTGATCAGGGGATCGAAGGTCGTTCCCAACTCCTTGGCCACCTCTTCGCCCAACGCCACGTAGCGGCTGCCGGCGACGTCGCGGAAGAAGTCCGACTTGCGCTTGGCGCCGGCCGCGAACTGGTCGGGAGCATCGGCATGAAGGCGTTTGAATAGCTCGTCCAAGACTTCCCGGACGGCATCCCGGACGGCGGCAAAGCGGTCCAGATCGGTGGCACGCAAACAGGTTTCGTGCAGGTCTTCGAGCTGTTCGAGGAACTGTTCGAGGCGGAAGTTGCGGTTTACCGCATCGATGAACTCGTCGAGCCGGCCGGCCAGCGCCGCATTGCCCTCCAGCGAGCGGCCGAAGAGGTTGAAGCGGGCGTCGATCAGGGCCTCGTTCTTGGCCACCGCGGCGGCCGTGGCGTAGTTCGAGCGCGAATTGGTGATACCGCGGCCGAGCACCTCGCTACTCTCGTTGAGGACCACCGCCTTGGTGGTCGTCGAGCCGAGATCGATGCCGATGAAGCAGTCCATGTTTGCTCTCCCCTCCGCTAGGCGGCCATGCGTTTTTGGTTGATCATCTGGAAATAGCTCTCCAGGCGGTTCTTGAGGTTGGCGGCCGAGAAGTAGCGCGGATCCACCAGGTCCGATTCGATGAAGGCGCCGGGCTTGCCGGTCTGGGCCTCGACCTCGCGCATCAAAAGCAGCTGGCCGGCCGAGAAGCTGTTGCAGCTCTTGATCGAATTGATCAGCAGGCCGTCGGCCTCGTAGTCATTGATGTACTTGGCCAGCATGTCGGCCCGGGCCGGCAGGTTGAGGTTGGTGTAGCAGCCCAGGCAATAGTCGGCCAGGCTCTCGATGGGATTGACCGGATCGTGGCGGAAGCCGCCCTCGTAGACCCCGCCGACCTTGGTGTAGCTCGAGGCCACGACCACGGCGCCTTCTTCGTAGAACATCTTCCAGAACTCGCGGAAGCTGGTCCAGTTGGGTGGCCCCTCGACGACCAAGCGGTACTTTTCCTCGGTCAGTTCACCCTCGGGCGTGATCGGTCCCTGGCCGGCATCGAGGCGCGCCTTCACCTCGCTGCGCAGCGTGCGGTAGTAGTCGACCGCTCCCTCGGTGCCGCGGAAGGCGGTGAAGATGGGGCCGATGTAGTAGACGCCACCGAAGTAGGAATCGATGGGCGAGGGCTTGTTCTTGGCCGTCTCCAGCACCCAGACCAGATCGTCCTCGGCCTTGGCCGATTGCACCATGTACTGGCGCAGCCGATCGATGTCGAACTTGATGCCCGAGATGCGCTCGCAGGCCGGGATAACGTCTTCCTTGATCTGCTTGACCACGTAGTCGCGCATGTTCTGGGTGACCTCGCCGTCGGCTTGGTAGGGCACGTGCAGCATCACCGCCTCGCCGCCGAACTCGTCGCGCACCAGTTCGAACCACTTCATGAAGGTGAAGCAGCCGGTGTAAGAGAGCATGAGCAAGTCGGCCATGGGCAGGGGATCGCCGGTGGGACCCAGGTTGCCCTTCATCATCATGCCGAGATCGGCCTTGACGTAGGTGCAGACGTCCTCGGAGTGGCCCTGGCGTTCGGCCTCCATGATCATGGCGCCCGACTTCTTCATCATGCCATTACGCAGCGCATTGGTCTCGGGCGTGTTCGAGATCATGTCGAAGCACATGAAGAGCTCGTTCAAATTGCCCGGCACGAAGGTCGAGACGATCTTGCGCCCGGTCTCGCGGGAAGCGGCGAGATCGCGGTAGTTGCGCGCGATCATCTCCTTTTGCTTCCACATGCTGTCCTCTTTCTGGACTTCGGGCTGGGTCTTTTCGGCTTGAGCCATGTCACGCACTCCACAACTTGATGGAATCGGCGAAGGTGCCGGCTTGTTCACGAATGGGCTGCATCTGGCCCGAGTTCTCGGCGTACTGGAAGGCGGTGTAGGGAATGTCCGCCTCGGTCAGCTTGCGCGTCAGCATGGGCTGGTCCAAAAGCGCCGGGTCGCAGAAGCTGGGTGCCGCGAAGACCACGCCCTCGGCCTTGGTACGCCGGCAGATGTCGACCAGGAATTCCCCCTTGTCCTCGCCCTTTGCCACGTACTTCGACGCGGTCTCGGCCGAGTGGTGCAAGAAGGCATCGGCCAGGTTCTGCAGCGGATTGCCCTCGGTCGGCACGTCGTCCAAGAGCCAGCGGGTGACCAGCAACAGGTCGTCGTCGACGATGTAGCAGCCGGCCATTTCGATCGACTTGATCAGGCCCAGCGGCGGCTGTTCGCAGAAGGTGCCCTGCAGCACCACCCGGCAGTTGTCGCGCAGGGGCCGGTCGGCTTCCTCGACGGCGGCCAGGTAGTCGCGCAGCATCTGGGTATGCTCCTCCACCGGCAGCACCATGCCGGCCCGCATGAGCAAATAGACCTCGAAGGTCGAGGCCTTCCAGGGCTGGGCCGCGCGGTAGTCGTAAAGTTCTTGCATGACCTGGCGGTTTTCGTTGTAGAGGGCGATCGAGGCGCGGATCTCGTCGTCCGTGATGTCCTGGCCGCGCAGCTTGGCCAGGCCGTTGCGCAGTTCCTCCAGCTCGTGCACGTAGTAGCTGCCGCCGACGCCGTCGGAATAGTTCTGGGGCACGTCGAAATAGCGCGCGTACTTGTCCTTGAATAACATCTTCCACATGCCCGAAAGGTTGCGGATGACGTCGCAGATCGAGGGGAAAAGCATGCCGTCCAGGGCATCCAGGCGGCCGGTGATGCCGAGCTCGATGGTGGAGCGCGGGATGCGGCAGATGTAGGACTGATAATAGGCGTCGCCGTGGATGACCTCGAGCTGGTCGCCGCCGCCGACGATGCCCACCGGCAGCATGCCGGCGGCGTGGATGATCTCGCGCGGCACGTAGACCGGCATGTAGCCGATGGCATAGCGGTTCTCGCCCGCCGCTTTCCAGTCGCTGACGCAGGTGAAGTCCAGGTCGTCGAACAAGACCTGGCAGCGTCCGATGATTTCGTTAACCGACATGGTTCAACGATGCTCCCATTTGGGCTGACGCTTTTCGATGAAGGCCTGAAGGCCCTCATTGCCGTCGTGCGTCGCCATCAGATCCTCGAGATAGAGCTTCTCGACGGCATCGAGTTTGGCTTTCAGATCCTCGGCCTGACCGACGGCCAGGGCCTTGGTGGCTACCTTGAGCGCGGCCGAGGAAAGGCCGGCCAAGTGCTTGTCGAAATAGGCCAGCGCGGCCTCGCCGGGATCGCCGGCGACTTCGTTGACCAATCCCATGGCTTTGGCTTCGTCGGCCCGCAATGAGCGCCCGGAAAACAGAATGTCGGCAGCCTGGGCGCGGCCCACACGGGCCGCCAGCAAAACCGAAGCGGCCGGCGCGAAGACCGCCAGCTTGATTTCCGGCTGGCCCAGACGGGCGTCCTCGGCGCAGAAGATCAGATGCCCGGCCAGGGCCAGCTCGAGGCCACCGCCCAGGCACTGGCCCTGCACCGCCACGATGATGGGCAGGGGATATGCGGCCATGCGCAGCACCAGGGCGTGCAGGCCGGCCAGCATGGCCGGGGCCTCGGCCGGCAGGTGCTCCTCGACGCTGGCACCAAAGGAGAAATTCGGCCCCTCGGCATCCAGCAGCACGGCCGCCAGGCCGCTGGTCTCGGCATGTTCGGCCAAGGCCTTGGCCAGCGCCGCGATCATCTCGGCGTCGACGATGTTGGCCTTGGGCCGGTTGAGCCTGAGGCGCAGCAGCCGCCCCTCGCGGTCGAGCCAGACCTTGAGGGCGGGATCGCTCATCGGTCGTCCCGGCGATTTTGCGGCATCAGGCTCTCGATCAGCTCGACCGACCACGGCGTGCCCACGGCCAGGGCCTGCCTGAGCGCCACGAAGTCGGCCTCGCGGTCGTCCTTGGTGCCCTCGTTGAAGGCGCGGAAGCCGGTGCGGGCCTCGTTCATCATGTTGAGCGCCAGCCAGGCCCGCGAACCTTCCTTGTTGCGGTTCCAGTTTTCCAGCTTGGGTTTGCGCAATTCCTCGACCGTCTTGATCATGCATTCGGGGAAGGTGAGCAGGATCTTGGAACAAAGGGATTCGACTTTTTCGTCGAGCGCCGAGAGGTCCACCTCGCCCCGGGCCAGCAGCTCCTTCGCGGCCTTGGCCTCGGCGCCGGTCTTGAACTCGCCGACGATCATGCGGCCGAACTCGTCGAGGTAACGGTCGGTGATGACCAGCGGGTTGGCGACGTAGCCGCCGTCGACCTTGAGGGCCGGAGCGACGTCCATGATCATGCCCACATGGTAGGCCTTGTGGGCGCTCCAAACTTCGCACAGCGTGCCGGTCTCCATGGCGCGCTCGTTGCCGATCATCAGCGGCAGAAAGTCGGTGGCACCGCCGATAGGGGCGGATCCGTGCTTGGGGCCGGCCTGGCCAAAGCGCGCCATGTCCTGGGCGACGGTGAAGTCGCAGGCCATGCCGATTTCCTGGCCGCCGCCGATGCGCATGCCGTTGACGCGGCAAATGACGGGCTTGTCGCAGGTCAGGATCGAAGTCACCATGTCGTTGAAGAGCCTGAGGTACTGGCGGTACTCCTGCGGGTTGCCGGCGTAGTATTCGGCGTATTCCTTGGTGTTGCCGCCAGTGCAGAAGGCCCGGTCGCCGGCCCCGGTGAAGACCACGCAAACCACGTCACGGGCGTTGGAAGCGGCGCGGAAGGAGAGGATCGCGCCCTTCACCATGTCGGTGGTGTAGGAATTGAACTGCTTGGGATTGTCGAGCGTGATCCAGGCGTTGTAGAGCCCTTCGGCAACCTTGCCGTCAGGCGTCCGGGCCGGCTTTTTTTCGTAGGTAATGCCGGGAACCACGACACCGGGTACGATATCGTGGTCGATCAGATCGGGGGCGGTGGCTTCGATGATTTCCTGCACGGACATGGTAATACTCCCAAATCGGAGGCGCCTGCGCGCCTTGGCGATCGTTTGTGCTTGTGTTCTTAACGTATTGTTTGGGCTTGCTTTTTTTGTAGGGAACCGGGTCGGCTTTTGGTGTTGACGAAGCCTGCGTGGCAGCCTTATTATGCAAATCAGTACTACAATACCAATTAACGAGTCAAGGCCCCAAGATGTTTGTGGATAAGGCGATTACCAGACATCGGCGTTCGCCTGCGAATGGCGCCGCAAATGGGCGCGCCAGGTACGGGAGTTTGGCCCATGAAGGCTGATGAGGGGGCTGCCACGTCCCTTTCCATCGTGCTGGCCGGATCCGGCGGGGCCGGCGTCATCACGGCCGGCAACATGCTGATCGAGGCCGCCGTGGCGGCCGGCTGGTACGGCATGATGAGCCGCTCGTCGGGGCCCCAGATCCGCGGCGGCGAGGCCGCCTCGCTGATTCGCCTGGCCACCCGGCCCGTGGCCGCCCATCCCGACTGCTACGACATTTTGATAGCGCTCGATTGGCAGAACGTCGAACGCTTCGCGGCCGAGATCCCGCTGGGCCCGGATAGCCTGGTGGTGGGCGACGAGGCCGCCGGCGAGGTTCCCGCTTTCATCGAGGATTCCGGCGCCCGCTCGGCGGCGCTGCCATTCAAGAAAGGCGCCAAGGCCATCGAAGGCGGCCGGCCCAACATGATAGCCCTTGGCCTGGTGGCGACCCTGGCCGGGCTGCCCGACGAAGCTATCGACGAGGCGCTGACCAAGGTCCTCGGCGCCAAACGGCCCGAAGCCGTGGCCGCCAGCCGGGCCGCGGTTGCCGTCGGCGCCGCGGCGGCCCGCGAACTGCCGGCGGTCAAGCCCCTGGCGGCACCGGCCGACGAGAAAGGCGAACGCTGGCTGATCAGCGGCAACGAGGCGGCCGGGCTGGGCGCCATCAGGGGCGGCGTGCGCTTCGTCGCCGCCTACCCCATTACGCCGGCCACCGAGATCCTGGAATGGATGGCCCCGGCACTGACCCGCGTCGGCGGAACGCTGGTGCAGGCCGAGGACGAGCTGGCCTCGATCAACATGGTGATCGGTGCCTCCTTCGGCGGCACGCCGGCGCTGACCGCCACTTCGGGGCCGGGCATGGCGCTGATGACGGAGCCCCTGGGCCTGGCCGTGGCGGCCGAGGTGCCGCTGGTGGTGGTCAACGTCATGCGCGGCGGCCCGTCGACCGGCATCCCGACAAAATCGGAGCAGTCCGACCTGGCCGCCGCCTTGCACGGCCTGCCCGGCGACGCGCCGCACCTGGTGCTGGCGCCCAATTCGGTGGCTGATTGCCTGTTCACCGCCCAATGGGCCGTGCATCTGGCCGAGGCCCTGCAGGTGCCGGCCATCGTGCTCTCGGATCAGTCGCTGGGCCAGGCCCGGGCGGCCATGGCCCAGCCCGCCGACCTCGCCTTTTTTGCCCAGCGCCAGAAGCTGCCGGTCGGCGGCATCGAGGCCGAGGCCTATGAACGTTACGAGCTTACCGCCTCGGGAGTCTCGGCCATGGCCATTCCCGGCACTCCGGGCGGCCAGTACACGGCCGACGGCCTGGAGCACAACAGCCGCGGCACGCCTTCGAGCCAGAACAGCGACCATTCGGCCCAGCTCAACAAGCGCCGCTACAAGCTGGATGCGCATGACTACGGCAACCACTGGGCCGAGGTCGAGGGTAGTGGCGAGGTCGCCATTATCACCTGGGGTTCATGTACCGGCCCGGCCCGCGAGGCCCTGGCGCTGGCCGCCGCCGAGGGCCTGGAGGCACGGCTGGTGTCGATCCGCCTGCTGGCCCCGGCCCGTCCCGAGCCGCTGGCGGCGGCGCTGGAGGGCACGGATCGGGCGCTGATGGTCGAGCAGACCCATTCCGGTCAGTTCCGCCAGTACCTGAAAGCCAACTATGCGCTGCCGCCCAGGCTCGACCACTTCTGCCACCCCGGGCCGCTGCCCGTCCGGCCGGGCCAAATTCATCAGGCGCTGAGGGAGTTGAGCCGATCATGACCAGCGAGACCGCAAGTCAAGCCAAGCGCAGCCCGCGCGACTACAAATCCGACATCAAGCCGGTCTGGTGTCCGGGCTGCGGCGATTATTCCGTGCTGATGTCGATCTCCAAGGCCCTGGCCGAAATCGGCGCGGCACCCGAGGAAGTGGCCATCATTTCCGGCATCGGCTGCTCGTCGCGCATCCCGGCCTATTCCAGCACCTACGGCTTCCACGGCGTGCACGGCCGGGCGCTGCCGCTGGCCACCGGCCTCAAGGTGGCCCGGCCCGACCTTTTGGTACTCGCCGCCGGCGGCGACGGCGACGGCTTTTCCATCGGTGGCAACCATTTCCTGCATGCCTGCCGGCGCAACATCGACATCACCTACATCGTCATGGACAACAAGGTCTACGGCATGACCAAGGGCCAGCCCTCGCCCACCACCGAGCCCGATTGGGACAGCGCGCTGGCGCCCGGCGGCACCGGCATCAGCCCCTTCCGGCCCCTGGTCATAGCGCTGGCTGCCGGGGCCAACTTCATCGCCCGGGGCTTTGCCGGCGATCCCAACCGGGTGACCCGCCTGATCGTCGAGGCCATCCGCCATCCCGGCTTTTCCTTCGTCGAGATCCTCAGCCCCTGCGTCACCTTCCGGCCCGACCAGCGCGATTGGAAGCAGACCACCCACGAGGCGGCGGTGGAGGGCACCGACGATCCGGGCCGGGCGGCGCGGCGCCTGATGACCGACGACGGCTTCAACGTCGGCGTGCTCTATTACGGCCAGCGCCAACCCTTTCAGCCTTCGTTGGAAGGCAGCGGCGAGAGCGTCGCCGATCTGGAACGGGAGTTCGTGCTGTGAGCGCCGCCGACCGCCTGGCCATCGACGACTTGGGCGAGTTCCTGGCCCACGCCGGGGCCCTGGAACGCGAGGCTTTGGAACGCTACGAGGAACTGGCCTCGCAGATGGAGGTGCACAACAACCCCGAGGTGGCGGAGCTGTTTGCCAAGCTGGCCGAGATCGAGAAGAAGCACATGGCCAAGATCGAGGCTCGCTCGGGCGGCGTCGAGGTGCCGCACGTGGCGCCCTGGGAATACAAGTGGGAAGACCCCGAAGGCCCGGAAACCGCCCAGACCTTCGATGCCCATTACCTGATGACGCCCTATCACGCGCTGCAAATGGCGCTCAAGGCGGAGCGCAAGGCGGCCGAGTTCTTGAACCTGGTGGCCAGCCGCACGGCCAACGAAAAGGTGCGCCAGATGGCCACCGAGATGGCCGCCGAGGAACGCGAGCACGTCGAACTGGTGCGCCAGTGGCTGGCCCGCTACCCCAAACCCGAAGACGGCTGGGACGAGGACTTCGACCCGCCGATCCTACCCGACTGACAGCGGAGGCAAAGAAGATGGCAGACCAAGACCACATGGAAATCCTCATGCCCGAGGGCTGGATCCCGCCGGTGGGCTATTCCAACGGCATCGCGGCGCGCGGCCGCATGGTCTTCATCGCCGGCCAGGTGGGCTGGGACGAGAAGCAGGTCTTTCCCGGTGACGACGTGGCGCCGCAGTTCGAACAGGCGCTCAAGAACATCATCGCCGTGCTGGCCGAGGCCGGCGGCAAGCCCGAACACATCTGCCGCATCACGGCGTTCTGTTGCGACAAGCCGGCCTACCTGGAGGCGCGGCGCGATTTGCGCGGCATCTGGAAGCGGCTGATGGGCGATCATTACCCCTGCATGAGCATGATCTTCGTCTCGGACTTGCTCGACAGCCCCGGCAAGGTCGAGCTCGAAGCCACCGCGGTGGTGCCGGATTAGCGGGGATCTCATTCCATGAGATCCCCGCTAGTCTTTTTCGCTCACGGCAGCGGACCCGAAGGTCCGCGCAACCGCGTGCGCGCCGGAGGGCCGGCGGGCCGCAAAACCGAGCTTTGGCGCGGCCTTGAGCGATTCACATCAAATGTGAATCGCTCCATTGGCGGCGCCGGAGCCAGGTAGGCGACCGTGACCCGCCCGCCGGTTACCGTGCGCGAGGCGGCGCCCGACGACCTGGCGGCGCTGATCGCGCTCGACGAGGTTACCTCGGGACTGGCCAAGCCCGACTACTGGCGCGACCTGTTCGCGCGCTATGTGGAGGGTGTGGCGGCCAATCGTTACGTGCTGGTGGCGGAGAGCGAAGGCCGGCTGATCGGCTTCGTCACCGGCGCCGTCAGGGCCTGGGAATTCGGCTCGCCGCCCTCGGGCTGGATCTTCGGCATCGGCGTGGCGCCCGAGCGCCGCGAGCACGGCATCGGCCGCCGCCTGGTGCAGGAACTTTGCCGCCGCTTCCGGGCCGCCGGCGTCGACACCGTGCGCACTTCGGTCTCGCGCCGCGACACGCTGAACCTGGCTTTCTTCCGCAGCTTCGGCCTCACCGCCGGGGCTTACGTCCAGCTCGAGATGGCGCTGGACAGCATCTGACGGCGACGTCCGCATGAAACTGCAACGCTCGACAATTTTCGCCCTCTACGCCGTGCTGGAGCTGGCCCGCGATCCCACCGCCCAGCTCGCCACCGGCGAGATCGCCGCGCGCTACGGCATCTCGGCCCACCACCTGGCCAAGGTCATGCGCCAGTTGGTCAGGGCGCGCCTGATCCGCTCGGCCCGCGGCGCCGGCGGCGGCTACCGCCTGGCCGTCAACCCGGGCCGGGTGACACTGATGGACGTCGTGGCGATCTTCGAGGAGCGCCTGACCAGTGCCTTCGACGACGAAGGCACTGGTGACGATGGCAGCGGCGCGATCGGCGACATCGGCCTGGCGCTGCAGGCCGTGCGTGACGAGATCGAGGATTTGACCCGGGCGACGCTGGCTTCGATCACGCTGGCCACCCTGGTCGAGAGCGCCGGCCGCCTGGCGGCCGCGCCCAAGGCCGAGACCGGGGACACCTCGGCGCAACCCGTGCTGGCGCCGCTGACCTGACGGTCCCGCGAAAACGAACCTGAAGACGGTGGGATTGAGCGCGGCGGGCCCGATCGCCATCGCGACAGCCTTTGCCAGCGGCCTGCTCCACCGGCCGGCGGCGGCACTTTATGGGCTTGATCCCCTTCTCCATGACCGCCCCCTGCTCCCCTGGCAGGGAATTCGGTGGATACAGAGGTGGAAACGGAACATTCCCTCGAATAGCGTCTGCCTCAGCAACACGGAGGAGGAACCATGGGCAGGAAGCCGGGGCCGAAAATGGGCCCCACTGAGAGTGCCAATTAAGTATGGTGTCCCCTGAACCCGCGGAACCCGGAACCCGCGGAACCCCCGGAACCCCGCGGCCTCGATGAGTTTCGGGGACAGGAACGCCTAAGCAGTTGAAATTATTGACATAGTTTCGGGGACAGGGACCATTCTCCATTCTCAGGGACCATTCTTAGCCGACCGGGCACCGCCCGGCGCCGGGGGCAAGGCCGGCCGCCGCCGCGCCAGAGGCGCGGAAACCTGCGTGGCGCCTGAACGCAGGCGGTCCCGCCGGGACCGCCGTCACCTAAACCTCGAACTTCAGTTCCACCAAGCCTCTCTGATGGCGTTGATTTCGGCCGCCTCATGGCGGGCTGTCTTGCCGGTGGGAGCGAGGGCTTCGGTGACGAAGAATGCCGGCAGTTCATCGTCTTCGACGGTGAAGCCGGCGGCCTTGTTGAACTGGTCTTCCAGCTTCAGCGCCTCGACGCCGAGGGCGGGCACGAAGGAGGCTTCCAGAGCGGTGCCGAAGGCGGCGTTGATGGTGTCGACGAGCAGCTGGGAATTGGTCTCGGTGACGGAGCGGCCGAAAATACAGAGCCCCAGCGAATCCGCGGCGGCGCAGTTCACCTGGCTTTCCAGGCTGACCTTGGTGAGCTCTTCGGTGGACATGTCCGCGCAGCGAAAGCCCGGCTGGTTGCCTACGGTATGGTCGGCGCCCATGGCTGTCAGCATCATGGAGATGCCGGTGACTTCGATGACGCGGGGGTCATAGGCGCTGATGCCCTGTTTTTTGATGGCCGGGATGCGGGCGACCTTGAAATGCTCGCCGACGCGTTGCGTCCCTTGGGCGTAGATACGGCCGTTTTCGTTGCCGGCGCGAATGTCTTCCAGAACCTTCATCATGAAGGATTCGTCGCCGAATTCGCCGACGCCGGCTTCCATCAGCACGCCGATGGTGCAGCCGATTTCGATGGTATCGATGCCCAGATCGTTGGCCACCTGGTTGACCCGCGCCACCTGGTCGGGGTGCGTCAGGCCGCAATTGGTGCCTATCAGGCCGATGGTTTCGTATTCCAGCGGCGCCGTCAGTTCCGCGCCATTCTCATCGACGAAGATGTTGGAGCAGCGCACCAGGCAGCCCGCCATGCAGGCGTGCGTGGTCTCGCCGCCACGGGATTTGTTGAGCTCGTGAATGTGGGTGCCGCCCAACTCGAAGGTCTGCTCGCCGGGGTCTACCTGTTGGCCAAGGCTGAAGTTGTTGGTCGGCAGACCGCCGAGTTTGTTGGTCAAATCGGCGACGATGGCGGTGCCGTAATCGGCGAAGGTCTGGACGGCGGCTTCGGCTTCCAGTTTGCTGCCATAGTCCTTGACGTGGCTCATCAATTTCTTGCGGTCGACGAAGGTCGGCATCTTGATGTTGTCGAGGATGACGGCCTTGATCTTTTTCGAGCCCATTACCGCGCCCACACCGCCGCGGGCGGCAAACCGGGTCGGTGCGCCTTCGGGGTCGGGGAAGGCGATGCCCGAGACCAGGCCGAGGTATTCGCCGACCGGACCGCAGAGCGCGAAGCTGGTTTTGTCGCCATATTTTTCGACCAGCAGCGCCGCCGCCGCGAAATTGCTTTTGCCCATGTAGGGCGCGGCGTCGTCCCAACTGACCGAACCGTCCTTCTGGATGTGTATCACCACCCAGTCGTCGGCGGCCTGGCGCAAGGTGATGCCGGAAATTTCGTTCTGGCCCATGGCGTAGGCAAAGGTGCCGCCCGAATTGGCTTCCTTGATGCCCCCCGTCAGCGGGCTCTTGCAGCCCACGCTGATACGGTTGGCGTTGGAAAAGTTGGTGCCGGCAAATGGTCCCGACGAAAATATCAAGGGATTGGCCGGCGACAGCGGATCAACTGTCGCCACGCCCTCGTCCAGCAGCGTTCTGGCGATCAGCCAGCGACCGGCACGCGCCAGGTCCTCCCCTGCAACGGTTTTGCTCGTCACTTCACGGCTGGCCAGATCGAGGGTGAGGTGTTTACGCATAGCGGGGTTCCTAGGAGGCAATGGGTCATAAGGGGAGAGGCGAATTCTAGACCGATTCGAACCCAGATGTGAGTCCTGTTCAAGGGTTAAGCAGGCGTGGCAACAGCGTCAAGGCATCGGCGATGGCCAGCCCGCCCGATTTGGCGCACCCCTTCGGCACCGACGCCAACGGCCGCGACATGCTGGCCCGGGTGCTCTATGGCGGCCGCATCTCGCTGCTGGTGGGCCTGGCGGCGACCATCGTCAGCGTCGTCATCGGCATGGCCTGGGGGGCCACGGCGGGCTACCTGGGCGGCCGCACCGATGCCCTCATGATGCGCATCGTCGATATCCTTTACGCCCTTCCCTTCATGTTCTTCGTCATCCTCTTGATGGTCTATTTCGGCCGCCACATAGTGCTCATCTTCGTCGCCATCGGCGTCGTCGAGTGGCTCGACATGGCGCGCATCGTGCGCGGCCAGGCCATGGGCCTCAAGCACAAGGAATTCGTCGAGGCGGCCCGGGCCGTGGGCACGCCCGAATTCACCATCGTGCGCCGCCACATCATGCCCAACACGCTGGGGCCGGTGACGGTGTTCGCCACCTTGACGGTGCCCAAGGTTATTTTGTTCGAAAGTTTCCTTTCGTTTCTCGGGCTCGGTGTGCAGGAGCCCATGACGAGCTGGGGCGTGCTGATCAGCGAGGGCGCGACGCAGATGGAGACGGCGCCCTGGACGCTGATCTTTCCCACGCTGTTTCTCGCCGCGACGCTGTTTTGCCTCAACTTCATCGGCGACAGCTTGCGTGACGCCTTGGATCCCAAGCAGCGCTGACGGCGGAACATGGCAACAGTGCTGCAAATCACTGACCTCTGCGTCGAATTCGCCACGCCCGAGGGGCCGGTGCGGGCCGTCCGCGGCGTCGATCTGGAGCTGGAAAGCGGCCAGACCCTTGGTATCGTCGGGGAATCTGGATGCGGCAAGAGCCAGGTGTTCTTGTCCGTCTTCGGCCTGCTGGCCGGCAACGGCCAGGCCGCCGGTAGCGTCCGTTTCGAGGGCCGCGAGGTGCTGGGCCGGCCGGCCGAACTGGCGGCACTGCGCGGCGACCGCATGGCCATGATCTTCCAGGACCCGATGACTTCGCTCAATCCCTACCTGCGCATCGGCCAGCAGCTGGCCGAGGTGCTGCAGGTGCACCGGGGCTGTGACCGCCGCCAGGCCCGGCGGCGGGCCGTCGAGGTCATGGGCCGCGTCGGCCTGGCCGAGGCCGAGCGGCGCGCAGAATTGTACCCGCATGAGTTTTCCGGCGGCATGCGCCAGCGCGTGATGATCGCCATGGCGCTGCTGACGGAGCCGGCCCTGATCGTCGCCGACGAGCCGACAACGGCGCTCGACGTCACCGTGCAGGCCCAGATCCTGGAGCTTTTCCACGATCTCCGCCACAGCGCCGACAGCGCCATCGTGCTGATCAGCAACGATCTCGGGGTGGTCGCCGAGCTTTGTCAGCAGATCGCCGTGATGTACGCCGGCCGCATCGTCGAGACAGGCGCCGCGGCGGCGCTGCTGCGCCAGCCGGCCCACCCCTATACCCAGGCCCTGCTGGCTTCGGTGCCGCGCCTCGACCGGCCGGCGGCGGAAAATCTCGTGGCCATCGAGGGCCAGCCTCCCGACCTGGCCGACGAGCTGCCGGGCTGTGCCTTCGCCGAACGTTGCCAGCACGCCCGGCCGGCCTGCCAGAGCGAGCGCCCGGCGCTGCGGCCTTTGCCCGGCGGCGGCAAGGCTGCCTGCCTCATGCTGGCCTGATGACGGCAGCGCTGCTGCAGGTCGAGGGACTGTCGGTGAGCTTTGCCGGCCGCGCCGGCCGCCGCCGCCAAGCACCGCTGCGGGCGCTGAGCGACGTGAGCTTCGCGCTGGAGGCCGGCCAGACGCTGGGAGTAGTGGGCGAATCGGGCTGCGGCAAGTCGACGCTGGCCCGCGCCATCCTGCACCTGATCGCGCCCAGCGCCGGCCAGGTTCGCTGGCAGGGCCGCGACCAGGCGGGGCTCAGCACGACCGAGTTGCGGCACTGCCGCCGCCAGATGCAGATCGTCTTCCAGGACCCGCTGGCGGCTCTCAATCCGCGCTTCACGGCCGGCGAGATCATCGCCGAGCCCTTGCGCAACTTCGAGCCGGCGCTGGACCGGGCCGGGCGCGCCGCCCGGGTGGCGGCGGCGATGCGCCAAGTGGGGCTGACGCCGGCCCTGGTCAACCGCTATCCCCACGAGTTCTCGGGCGGCCAGTGCCAGCGCCTCGGCATCGCCCGGGCGGTGGTGCTGAGGCCCCAGCTGCTGGTCTGGGACGAGCCTGTCAGCGCGCTCGACGTCTCGATCCAGGCCCAGATCATCGAACTGCTGGCCCAATTGCAGGGCGAGCTCGATTTGGCGCTGATCTTCATCTCCCACGATCTGGCCGTGGTGCGCCACGTCAGCCAGCGCGTGCTGGTGCTCTACCTGGGCCGGGTCATGGAATTGGCCGAGCGCACGACGCTCTTTGCCAACCCCCGCCACCCCTATACCCGGGCCCTGCTGGCGGCCGCGCCGGTGCCCGACCCGCAGCAACAGCGCCAGCGCCGCACGGTGCTTGGCGGCGAGGCACCGTCACCGCTCGATCCCCCCAGCGGCTGCCCCTTCGAAAGCCGCTGTGCCGAGGCCGAGGCGCTTTGCGCCAGAAAGCTGCCACAGCTGATCGAAGCCAGCCCCGGCCACTTCGTGGCCTGCCACAAGTGGCTTGCCACAAAGTGACCTGAACGGCGCTCGGTGAGCCGCAACCCGGGAGAAAAGCGGGCTAAGCTACGTTCTGTTTGGAATCGTCGTCGTCGGCTTCGGCCGGTTCGTTGGCGGCCGTCGAAAGCCGCTCGATAACGTCGAGATCGGCTTCAGTCGTGTGGTGGATTTGCCCAGCCCTGAGCACCCACATGAAAACCATCACGGCAATGCCGCCAACCACCAGAATCAGCGGCAAAATAACAAACATACTCGACGTCATGACCTGTCGTCTCCCAGCATCCAAGATCTCTCAGGCCGCTTCGTCCACCACTCAAAGCGACTCCACCAGTAACGACGCAACAAGGTCGATCATACCTGAGCCAGGAAATAATTTCGAGCCCAGTTTTGTCGCGAACTCAAAAAAAACCCTCTTCTGGCAAAAAAAAGGGCCGCTGCAGCGGCCCACAGAGAGCAAAAAAAGGGGCCGCCGCCGCGGCCCACCGGGAGCAAAAAAAAGGGGCCGCCGCAGCGGCCCCTTGCGATTGTCTCGGCTGGGCTCCGCCTAGAAGCCCATGTCACCCATGCCACCGCCCGGCGGCATGGCCGGCATGGCGTCCTTCTTCTCCGGTACTTCGGCCACCATGGCCTCGGTGGTGACCAGCAGCCCGGCCACTGACGCCGCGTCTTGCAGTGCCGTGCGCACCACCTTGGTGGGGTCGATGATACCGGCCTTGACCATGTCGACGTACTTCTCGCCCTGGGCATCGAAGCCGCGCTTGGTGTCCGTCTGCTCGTTCAGCTTGCCCGCCACCACGGCGCCGTCGAAACCGGCATTCTCGACGATCTGGCGCAGCGGGGCCTGCAACGAGCGGCGCACGATGTCGACGCCCTTCGACTGGTCGTCGTTCTCGCCGACCGTCTTCTTGAGGGCCCGCACGGCATAGAGGAGCGCCGTGCCGCCACCCGGCACGATGCCCTCCTCGACCGCCGCCCGGGTCGAATGAAGGGCGTCGTCGACGCGGTCCTTGCGTTCCTTGACCTCGATTTCGGTGGCTCCGCCGACCTTGATCACGGCGACGCCGCCGGCCAGCTTGGCCAGCCGTTCCTGCAGCTTCTCGCGGTCGTAATCGGACGAGGTTTCCTCGGCCTGCTGGCGGATCTGGGTGCAGCGCGCCTGGATCTCCTTCTTCTTGCCGACGCCGTCGACGATGACGGTGTCGTCCTTGTTGATGACCACCGTTTTGGCGCTGCCCAGCATGTCCATGGAGACGTTCTCCAGCTTGATGCCGAGATCCTCGGAGATCACCTGACCGCCGGTCAGCACGGCGATGTCCTGCAACATGGCCTTGCGCCGGTCACCGAAGCCCGGTGCCTTGACGGCCGCCACCTTGAGGCCGCCGCGCAGCTTGTTGACCACCAGCGTGGCCAGGGCCTCGCCCTCGACGTCCTCGGCGATGATCATCAGCGGCCGCGACGACTG
>JASLXG010000079.1 GCA_030740435.1 Alphaproteobacteria bacterium
CCCGAAGTCCGTCCCGTTTCGATTCACCCATCGGGTGTGCCATGCCAACCACTCCATCAACTCCTCAACATATTGATTCTTATAGCATAATCTCCATCTCAGGGCATCGATTAACGAGTTCATCTGGGAAATGGGGGTTAAATGTCAACGGGTCCTAGAGCGTTTCAAGTTTTGTTGGAATCGCCCGGCCACCCGCTCCCCCAGGTATTTTTCCGGGCTTCGGTTTCGTTCAAACCCTTGGCTTCGGCCTGAGCACTCAGGCGCTGGGGAAAATCTTCAAGTCCCAGGTCATTGTATTCCCGCACTTGCCGCACAGTGAGCATGACGGTTTCCGCTACCAAGTCCTGCTTGCGTTCCGGCTCGGTTCGGGCCTTTTCCTGGGTTGCGATTCTCTAATCGTCGCGCTCATCCAGCCAAGTCATCTGGATGGCTTCGAGGGTTTTTTCGCTCGACGCTTCGGGGTCGTCGGCGAAGTCCGGCAGTTCGCAGACCCAGCGGTGCAGGTCGGTGAAACGAACGCCCAGGATCTCGACCTCGGGATAGGTGTCTTCGAGCGCGATGGCGATATCGCGCACATCGGCCCATTTCATGGCAGGCATCAGTCGCTGTCGACCATCATGTTGCGGGTGGCGGCGGGCAGCTTGACGACCAGGCCGTCGAGCTCCGGGCTGATGATGATCTGGCAGCCCAGGCGCGAGGTATGGGTCAGGCCGAAGGCCAGATCCAGCATGTCCTCTTCGTCCTCGCTGGCCTCGGGCAGCAGGTCGAAATACTTGTCATCGACGATGACGTGGCAGGTCGAGCAGGCCAGCGCACCCTCGCAGGCACCTTCGAGATCGATGTCGTTCTTGTGCGCCAATTCCATCACGCTGAGCCCTTCCGGCGCCTCGACCTCGAGACGGCTGCCGTCGGGTTTGACAAAGGTCATTTTGGGCATCGTGAAATTTTTTCCTATTACAAAATAGGGGCCTAGCCCCCATCCAGCGATTCCACCGCCACGCCCTGCAGGGCGCCACGGATGCCGCGGTCCATGCGACGTTCGGCAAAGGCCTCGCTGACCCTGTTGAGAGCGGCGATGGCAGCGTGAATGCGGTCGCGATCGTCACCCGTCATGGCCTCGCTGAGCGCCTCGGCGTGGTGCTCGACCTCGGCCCGCTCAGCCGCGGCCAAGAGGTCGCCATCTGATTCCAAAGCCGACTTCAACGAGATCAGCATGCGATCGCCCTCGACCCGGGCCTCGCGCAAGAGCCGCGCCAGCATGTCTTCCTGGGCAAATTCCATGCTTTCCCGCAGCATGCGCGCCATCTCGTCTTCGTCGAGGCCGTAGCTCGGTTTGACCGCCACTTCCTGGACCACGCCCGTGGTCTCCTCCTGGGCGCTGACGGTAAGCAGGCCGTCGGCATCGACGGCGAAGGTGACGCGGATGCGGGCGGCGCCCGCGGTCAGGGCGGGAATGCCGTGCAGCTCGAAGCGCGCCAGCGAGCGGCACTGATCGACCAGTTCGCGCTCACCCTGCACCACATGCACCATCATGGCCGTCTGGCCGTCCTGATAGGTGGTGAAGTCCTGGGCTCGGGCCACCGGGATGAGAGTGTTGCGCGGGATCACCTTTTCCACCAGATCGCCCATGGTCTCGATGCCCAAACTGAGCGGGGTTACGTCGAGCAGCAGCGTCTCGGAGCCTTGGGTCAGGGCTTCGGCCTGCAGCGCCGCGCCCAGTGCCACCACCTCGTCGGGGTTGATATCGCTCAGCGGCCGGCGGCCGAAGAACTCGCCGACGCGCCGGCGCACCAGTGCAAGCCGCGTCGAGCCACCGACCAGCACCACGCCCTTGACCGCCTCGGCCGCCACCCCGGCATCGGCCAGGACGTCTGCGCAGATCCGCACGGTGCGTTCGACGAGATCGCCGATCAGGCCCTCGAGAGAAGCCACATCGAGGCTGTGCTCGGTGGTGCTGCCGGCCACATCGAGGCGCCAGGAGCCGCTTTCCGCCCGGCTCAGGCATTCCTTGGCCAGGCGTGCCGTGGCCAGCGCCAGGCGCGCCTCGGCGGCATCGCGGGGTGCGGCGCCGGCGGGGCGCTGGCTGAGGAAGTGATCGACGATGGCGTGGTCGAAATCGTCACCGCCGAGCTGGGCGTCACCGCCCGTAGCCAAGACCTGGAAGACCCCCATCTCGAGACGCAACAGCGAAATATCGAAGGTCCCGCCGCCCAGGTCGTAAATGGCGTAGAGCCCCTCGACACCCTTGTCGAGGCCGTAGGCCAGCGCCGCCGCCGTGGGTTCGTTGATCAGGCGCAGCACCTCCAGCCCGGCCAGCCGGGCGGCGTCCTTGGTGGCGGCGCGGGCGGCATCGTCGAAGTAGGCCGGCACCGTGATCACCGCCTTGTCGACCGCCGCGCCCAGGGCCCCTTCGGCCCGCGACTTGAGGGCGCGCAAAATATCGGCCGAGATCTCCACCGGCGTCAGCCGGCGCTGGCCGATGCGCAGCCGCGCCATGCCGCCCTCGGCGGCCTCGTCATCGATGTCGTAGGGCAGCGTGCCGGCCACCGATTTGATGTCGGCGACGCCCCGGCCCATCAGCCGCTTGATCGAGGTGACGACGGATTCGGGTCTGTCCAGCAAGGCGCGGCGCGCCGCCTCGCCGACTGTCGCCTCTGTCGTTCCTTCATAGGCCACCACCGAAGGCACCAGACCGGCACCGTTGGGATCGGTGATGATCTCGGGCCGGTTATCGGCGGCCATGGCGACCAGGGAGTTGGTGGTGCCGAGATCAATGCCGACCGCGGCGCTACTTTCGGCATGGGGCAGCGGCGTCTCGCCGGGCTCGTGGATTTGCAGCAGCTTGACCATCAGGGAACCATTAAGCCCGGGCCAGCTCGCCCTTGCGTCGCCGGATTTCCTCGTCCAGCTTGACCAGGAAGCGCAGCCGCAGGCAGTGCCGTTGGGCCGCCTCGAGGTCGTCGCCGGCGAAGGCCTCTGAGATCTTTTCGACGCAACCGGCGTTGGCTTCGCGGCTCTCGCTCTCGATGGCCTCGACTTCCTCGCGGCTGGCTGCCCCGGCCAGGGCCTCGCGGGCCGTCATGGCCTCCATCAGAAGCTCCGGATCGCGGTTGGCGGCACCCTCGTCTTCCAGCGCCGCGCCCTTCAGGGCGAGCAACGACTCGGCCCGGCTGAGCGGCGCCATGAGCACGCCGTAGGCTTCGTTGAGGTCGGTGGCGTGCTGCAAGGATAGCTGCTTTTCGCGGGCCGGCCGGGTGGCGAAGCGGTCAGGGTGGAAGTGGCGCTGAAAGGAAAAATAGTTGCGCTCGACCTGGTCGGTGTCGAGGTCGAAGGACTGGGCCAGGCCGAGTCGGGAAAAATGATCGACCGGCCGGGGCGGCTGAATGGTGCCGCAGCCGTGGCAGAACGAGGCACGCTGGTCGACCGAGCCATGGCACGACCAACAGGGCGCCAGAGCGGCTTGGCCGCTTGTTTGTTGCTCTTCTGTCACTGGGGCGGTTTTCCTGGACGAAGCCCGGTGGAAGAAGCCCTCCGAACGGGCATCACTATGAAAGAAATCTAGACGTGGAAGGATTCGCCGCAGCCGCAGCGGCCTTTTTCGTTGGGATTGTTGAATACGAAGCCCGATTGCAGCTTTTCGCTGACGAAATCCATCTCGGTGCCGACGACGAACATCACCGCCTTGGGATCGACGAAGACGGTAACGCCGTTGTCCTCGACCACCTCGTCGAACTCGCCTTGCTCGTCGGCATATTCGAGGGTGTAGGAAAGTCCCGAACAGCCAGCCGTGCGCACGCCGATGCGCACGTTGCCGGTTGCCTTGGCGCGTTTGCTGAGCAGCGCCTTGACCTGCTCGGCGGCGGCATCCGTGATCGTCATCACCTGTGGCATGGCATCATCTCCAACCCGACCCCCGCCGGCCGCACTCAAGCACTGTCTCTAATGTCATCATTGTCGTCGTCCACGTCAATACCGCGCTTCTGGCGGTAATCCTGGACGGCCGCCTTTATGGCATCCTCGGCCAGCACCGAACAGTGGATCTTGACCGGCGGCAGGGCCAGGTGCGAGGCGATATCGGTGTTCTTGATGGCCGCCGCCTCGTCCAGGGTCTTGCCCTTGACCCACTCGGTGACCAGGCTCGATGACGCAATGGCCGAGCCGCAGCCGAAGGTCTTGAACTTGGCATCCTCGATGATGCCGTCCTCGGCCACCTTGATCTGCAGGCGCATGACATCGCCACAGGCCGGCGCGCCCACCAGGCCGGTACCGATCTCGGCCTCGTCCTTGTCGAGCGTGCCGATGTTGCGCGGGTTTTCGTAGTGGTCGATGAGTTCGTCGCTGTACGCCATTGGTAGCGTCCTCCAGATTCTCTAAATCCTAATGTCCCGACCATTCGATGCTCTTGAGGTCGATACCCTGCTGGGCCATTTCCCAGAGCGGGCTCATGTCCCGCAGTTTCTTGACCCGGTTGATCACCGTGGTCACGGCATAGTCGATCTCGGCCTCGTTGGTGAAGCGGCCGATGCCGAAGCGGATCGAGGTGTGGGCCAATTCGTCCTCGACACCGAGCGCGCGCAGCACGTAGCTCGGCTCGAGCGAGGCCGAGGTGCAGGCCGAACCCGAGGAAACCGCGAGATCAGGCATGCCCATCATCAGCGATTCGCCCTCGACGTAGGCGAAGCTCAGGTTGATATTGCCGGGGAAGCGCTGTTCGCGGTCACCGTTGAGGAAGGTATCGGGCAAGCTGTCCGCAATGCCCCGGTAGAAGCGGTCGGAAAGATAACGGATGCGCTCGGCTTCGGCCGCCATCTCACGCTCGGCGATACTTGCCGCCTCACCCAGGCCGACGCAAAGCATTGGCGCCAAGGTGCCGGACCGCATGCCGCGTTCCTGGCCACCGCCGTTGATCAGGGGACGCAAGCGTACCCGGGGCTTGCGCCTGACATAAAGCACGCCGATACCCTTGGGACCGTAGATCTTGTGGCCCGAGATGCTCATCAGGTCGATGTTCATGGCATCCACGTCGAGCGGGATCTTGCCCACCCCCTGGGCCGCGTCGGTGTGGAAGAAGGCGCCCTTTTCGCGGCACAGGCGTCCAATCTCGGCCAACGGCTGGATGACGCCGATCTCGTTGTTCACGGCCATCACCGAAACCAGCACCGTGCGCTCGGTGATGGCGGCGGCCAATTCGTCCAGGTCGACCAGGCCGTTCTCGGCCACCGGCAGGTAGGTGACCGAGATGCCGTCGTCCTGCTCCAGGTGGCGGCAGGTGTCGAGCACGCATTTGTGTTCGGTAACCACGGTGACAATGTGGTCGCGCCGGTCACGGTAGAAACGTGCCACGCCCTGCAATGCCAGATTGTTCGATTCGGTGGCGCCCGAGGTGAAGACGATCTCCTTGGCAGTGGCACCGATCAGGCTGGCGACCTGGGCCCGGGCTGCTTCGACGGCTTCCTCGGCTTCCCAGCCGAAGGAATGGCTGCGCGAATGCGGGTTGCCGAATTTGGCGCCGAGATAGGGCATCATGGCTTCCAGCACCCGCGGATCCAGGGGTGTGGTGGCCTGGTAATCCATATAAATCGGCAGCTCGATATTGGCGCCGCTCTCTGCTTCAACCATACTCGACTTTCCTCCACCATCAGGCGGCGCTGCGTTGCGCCGCCCCTTCCATGACCCGCAGGCGCAAGGCACTCCAGGCCTCGAGCAGACGATCTATGTCCGCTTCCCGGGTTTGCCAGCCCAGGCTGACGCGGATCGCCGCGGCAGCATCGGTGGGCTTTACGCCCATGGCCGCCAGCACTTGGCTAGGCGCCAGCTTGCCCGAGGAACAGGCGGCACCGGCGCTGACGCAGATGCCCTCGAGATCGAGCGCCATGACCTGGACCTCGCTGGTCAGGCCGGCCAGACCGAAACAACTGGTGTTGCCAAGACGCGCGGCGGCGCCGCCATGGATGCGAATATCGGGGCTGATCGCCCGCAGGCGCTCTTCGAGGTGATCGCGCAGAGCGGCCAGGGCGCCGGCTGCCGCCAAGTCATCGGCCGCCAATTCGGCCGCCGCCCCGAAGCCGACGATACCGGGAAGATTTTCGCTACCGGCGCGGCGCCCCAGTTCCTGCCCGCCGCCGACGATTTGCGGCGCCAAGGCAAGGCCCCGGCGCACCATCAGGGCGCCCGAACCCATCGGGCCGCCCAGTTTGTGGGCCGACAGACTGAGCATGTCGACGCCAAGCTCGGTCACGTCGAACGCCAGTCGGCCCGGTGCCTGAATGGCGTCGCAATGCACCAGCGCCCCATGGCCATGGGCCATCGCGGCGGCCTCGGCCACGGGCTGGATGACGCCAGTCTCGTTGTTGGCCAGCATCAGCGACAAGAGCGCCGGGCCCTCGTCACGAGACAACTCCGCCGCCAGTGCCTCGAGGTCGATCACGCCGTTCCCGTCGACGCCGATGACGGCAGCCTCGGGGCCGGCCGCCAGCCTTACCGAATCATGTTCGACGGCCGATACCAAGAGCCGGCGCCCGGCCGCCCGGGCGGCGCCCAGCGCCAGGTTGTTGGCCTCGCTGCCACCGCTGGTGAAGACGATTTCGTCGGCGCCGGCGCCGATCAGGCCGGCAACCTGGGCCCGCGCCTGTTCGACGGCCCGCCGCGCCGCCTGGCCAGGGCGGTGCAGCGACGAGGGATTGCCAGCCAGCCTCAGCGCCTGCGTCACGGCCTGGGCCACCGCCGGCTTGATCGGCGTGCTGGCGTTGTAGTCGAGGTAAGCGGTGGCGGACATGACGGTAACAGGATTCTATTGTGCGGCTTCGTGCAGCGACAGCGTCTGATCACCTAGCGGCTGCAGCCGGCTGGAGCCCAGCACCCGGCGGTGAATGACATCGTCGAGGCTGACCGATGAGAGGTAAAGCTGGATCTGGTTACCCAGCTCATTCCACAAATCGTGGGTAAGACATCGGTTCTTGCGGCTCTGGCAGCCGGTGGCGGCACCCGGCATGCAGCGCGTCGCGGTCAGCGGCTCGTCGACCGCGACGACGATGTCGGAGACCCTGACCTCTTCGGGCTCGCGGCCCAGCCGGTAGCCGCCGCCGGGCCCGCGTACGCTTTGCACCAGGCCACAGCGCCTGAGCTTGCCGAAGAGCTGCTCGAGGTAGCTGAGCGAGATTTCCTGGCGCAGGGCGATTTCCGCCAATGACACCGGCTTGCCGGCGCTGTGAATGGCGAGATCGGCCATGGCCATGACGGCATAGCGTCCTTTGGTGCTGAGCTTCACGTTCACCCCCCTCGTTAAGCGTTGGTTCTCGGTCCCGGCCGCCGCCCCTTGGGCGCCGGCAGAGGCTCGGCCTGATGCTCGAGCCGGTTTTCCAATTCCTCGACGCGGTTGCTGAGCGCCTTGACCTGGTCGACCAGGCTTTCGACATAGCGTGCCACCGGGTCGGGAATCTCGTCCGTGGGCGTGCCGTAGGCATCGAAGTGGTTGGGCTGCTGGGCCGGCGCCGGCAGACCCACCGGCTTGGCCGGAATGCCGACCATGGTGGCGCCCTTCGCCACATCCTTCAGCACCACCGAGTTGGCGCCCACCCGGGCGCCCTGGCCCACCGTGATGGGCCCCAGGATCTGGGTGCCGGAACCGACGATGACGTCGTCCTCGAGCGTCGGGTGGCGCTTGAGATCAACCTGGCTGGTGGAATCCTCGGCCGGCGAGATGCCGCCCAGCGTGACGTCGTGATAGAGCGTCACACCGTCGCCCACCACCGAGGTCTCGCCGATCACCACGCCCATGCCGTGGTCGATGAAGAAACCGCTGCCGATGACGGCGCCGGGATGAATTTCGATACCGGTGAGAAAGCGGCCCAGAGCCGAAACGAAGCGGCCCAGCAGATACCAGCGCCGACGCCACAGCGCGTGGGCCAGGCGGTGTATGACCACGGCGTGAAAGCCGGGATAGCAGAGCGCGATTTCGAGCCGCGAGCGCACCGCCGGATCGCGACCGAAGGCAGCATCCATGTCGCTGCGTATGATCTTGAACATTGGCGCCCTCGTTTATGATATGTTGCGGCGTCCGCCATATGATATGTTCCGCCGTCCGCCGCGCGATGCCGCCCCATGACCGGCGTCACATGGCACTCAAGAGACCATATAGGTAATCCGACTATTTCAGTCAAGTTTTTCTCTGAAATTCGGCGCCCCCAGTGCGTCCATAACCATAGGATGGGGTGGGTTTTGCCGAAGATAACCAACGCCACGCCGCTTCTCTTCGGTGCACAAGGCTGGTGAGTGGAATACAGAGAGGAATACAGAGGAAACATGCCGGAAGTTACGATCATAGGGCCCGACGGCCGGCTCGAGGGCCGCTATCACCAGAATGCCGACCGCGATACCTCGCCCATCGCGCTTGTGCTGCACCCCCATCCGCAGCACGGCGGCACCATGAACAACAAGGTGGTCTACAACGTCTACCACTGCTTCGTCCGCTTGGGTTTTTCGGTGCTGCGCTTCAATTTCCGCGGCGTCGGCCGCAGCCAGGGCAATTACGACGACGGCCTGGGCGAGCTCAGCGATGCCGCTTCGGCACTGGACTGGATGCAAAGCTATCATCCCAACGCCCCGGCCTGCTGGATCGGCGGCTTTTCCTTCGGCGCCTGGATTTCCATGCAGCTGCTCATGCGCCGGCCCGAAATAGACGGTTTCATCACCATCGCGCCGCCGGCCAACGTCTATGATTTCGCCTTCCTGGCGCCCTGCCCCTCGTCCGGCCTGGTAGTCCAGGGCGCGGCCGATGACATCGTGCCCGAGGAAGAGGCCAGCAAACTTGTGGGCCGGCTGCAAAGCCAAAAGGCCATCACCATCGACTACCAGACCATCGGCGGCGCCAACCACTTCTTCGACGACCACATAACCGAGCTCAACAAGATCATCGACGGCTACCTGGGCAAGGCCGTGAAGAAAAAAACCAAGAAGAAGATCGCCGGCCGTTAGCCCTTCAGTCCCGTGGTCGCGATGCCGCGCACGAAGTGTCGCTGGAAAAGCAGGAAGATCACGACCGGCGGCACGCTGGCCGCGACGGCGGCCGCCATCAGGGTGCCCCACTCCATCGATTCCCGGAACGAGGCAACATAGTAGGTGAGGATCACCGGAACCGTCATCTTCTCCGGGTCGGTCATCACGATCAGCGGCCACAGGAAGTTGTTCCAGCTTAGCAGGAAGGTGAAAATGGCCAGGGTGGCCAGGCCGGGCTTCGACAGCGGCAGGATGATGGTGAACAGGATCCTCAGCCGGCTGCAGCCGTCGATCCGGGCGGCGTCCTCGAGGTCTCTGGGGATGGCCAGGAAAAACTGGCGCAACAGAAAAACCCCGAACGGACTGGCGGCGGCGGGCAGAATCAGCGCCTGATAGGTGCCCAGCCAACCGACCGAGTGAAACATCAAAAACAGGGTTACGAAGGTCACCTCGGTGGGAACCATGAGCCCAACCAGGACCAGCAGAAATATGCCCTTCTTGCCCCTGAACTCCATCCTCGCCAGGGGATAGGCGGCCAACGAATCGACCAGCAGCGTCAAGATCACGGTGGCGATCGCGACAATGGCGCTGTTGACCAGGGCGCTGCCCACCCCGGCGGTCCGCTGGGTCATGAAAACCTCGACATAATTCTCCAGGGTGACCTCGGCCGGCAGCCAGCGGGGCGGATACTCGAGTACCACGCTGTTCGGGGTAAGAGAGGAGGAGACCATCCAGACCACCGGCAGAAGGAAGAAAAAGACCGCGAAGAGGGTCAGGGATATCCACAATATCGACCTCTGCCAGTCCTTGGCTGTCCACTTTGCCTGCCTGAACGTCGAATGCCTGGGTTCCATGAGCACGGCTCCATTCCCAACGCGATGGCGGGAAGCCTGTCGTCGAAACGCACTCGGGTGGTCGTCACCATCATACCAAGCGTCGCTAATTCGCTGTTTGCCGAAACCGTGCAGGGCGTATCCGAAGTCTTGGCAGAGGCGGGATACCAGATGCTGATCGGCAATACCCACTACGATGGCGAGGAGGAAGAGAGCCTGGTGCGAACTCTTCTCAGCTGGCGGCCGGCCGGCCTCATCCTGGCCGGCGTCGAATGTTCTGCGACCATCGCCGCGATGATTTCCCGGGCCAGCGTGCCGACGGTGGAACTCTGGGACTATGTCGGTCGGCCGCTGGATATGGTCGTCAGCTACTCCCAATATCGTATTGGCTGGGAGATGACGCGCCACCTTGCCGAGCGTGGCTATCGGCGGGTCGCTCTGGTCTGCGGTGTCTTCACCCACAGCGACGGGGCACGGGCCAGAATCCGCGACCGCGAGCATGGCTACCGCGATGCGGTTCGGAAATTCGGCCTCGGGGAGCCGCTGATCCTGAGATCTGACGAGGGGCCTCTGGGCATGTCCGCGGGGGCCAGGGCGTTGGCTGTGGTCGTCGAACGTCACCCGGATGTCGATGCGGTTTTCTTTCTCAGCGACTTCCCGGCCGCCGGCGCCCTCTTCGAGTGCCGGCGGCGCGACCTGCCAGTGCCGGACGGCATAGCAATCGCCGGCTGGGGCGACTACGAGATAGCATCGCAAGTGGTACCGATGCTGACCACGGTGCGCGTGCCACGCCTGGAAATCGGACGCAAGGCGGCCGAGATGCTGGTCCAAAGGCTGCGGGGAGAGGAGGTCGGGAGGGCGGCGGTGGAACTGGATATCGAGATCGTCCAGCGTGATAGCACATAGGTCGAAATCGAGGGCCGACACTCCAGTCCCGGGACCCAGGAAACCCACCTCGCCCACGTTTGACAGGCCCTTGCCAGCGCCATACCTTGAGGCAACTCTTCGACAAGGTTATCCGCTTCCCACATCCCCGTTTTGGAGTGGCATGGAAATCCATAGCGATGGTCTCTTCCAAGGCGGTTTGTTTTATCGTTGGGTCTTATCGCTCGGGGACAACGTTTTTGGCCGAGGTTCTCGGCCGACACCCGCGGATTGCCCAATTCCATGAACCCTATTTCGTGTGGGATCGCTATTTCGGCCCGGGCGAGGACGACGCGCGTATTGAAGCTCAGGCAACGCCAAGAGTGCAAAGATACGTCACCGCGGAATTCAACCGCTTCCTGAGGAAATCGGGCGCCGCTGTATTGGTCGAAAAAACGCCGATCAACAGTTACCGGATTCCGTTCATCAACCGAATGTTTCCTGAGGCCCGCTGGATCCATCTGCTGCGCGACGGGCGGGATGCCACTTTATCCATGCGTCACGCCTGGGAGCGGCGTCGCGAGGTGGTCGAAAGCGGCGACCCGCGGCGCATGGCACGGCTCGCTTGCAGCATGCTTCGACGCTATCCCTTCTGGCGCAACCGGTTTCAAGCGCTGCGCTTCGAATTGACGAACAACCTGTCGCTGCGCCCGCGTCGCTACATGAACAAGGCCCAGTGGAAAGGGCGCGCCGCCTGGGGGGCACGGTTTCCGGGATGGGAGAAGACGATCGATAAGGTCTCGGTCCTGGAGTTCAATGCCCTGCAGTGGCGACACACGGTCGAGGCGGCGCGCGAGGGATTGGCGAGCATCCCCAGCGATCGACAAGTCGAGGTTCGATACGAAGACTTCACGAGGGATTGCGAAACCGAGCTGCGACGCATCTTCGATCTCATCGGCCTCGACCCGGTGCCTGGACTGGCCGCGGACGTCAGTGGCCAGAGCGTCGGCCGCTGGCACGCCGGCTTTGCTGCGGCGGAGAAGGCGCTGGTTGGCGAGATTATCGGCGACTACCTCATCGCGCTCGGCTACGAACTTGACGATGCCTGGTATCGGCGACCGTCACCGGGCGCATAGGCACGAAATCTTACCCCGTGCCCAGCCCGCATGACCATGGCCGCACCAACTCGAGCCGGCGCGGCGTCGACGACCCTTCCCGGGGGCGCTCGGGCGCCGAGAGCGACGCCTTTCTCGCGTTCTTGGTTTCCTTGATGACGCTGACGGCGTTCCTCGCACTGTTCGTCTTCCGTGCCTTCGACGACAACTGGCTGACGAGTTGGCAGTGGGCCTTTGCCGGCGTCGACGTGGGCACGGTCTTTCTCATCCTGTTGACCGCCGTTTCCCTGGCCTACCCGGTCTCCCGGCTCTCCCTCCCGGTGCGCAGCCACGCGGCGCTGCTCTTCGTCGCCTCGTTCGTCATCGCCGCGATCTTTTGGCGGGTGCCCGAGGTGAACGTCGACGCCGCGAAGTATTTCGCCCAGGCCAAGCATCTCGAACTGCACGGGGTCGGCAGCTTCCTGCGCCAGTGGGGGCGGGAAATCACGGCCTGGACGGTCCTCCCCCTGGTGCCTTTTCTGCATGGCTTGATTTTCAGCGTCGTCGGTGAGACGAGGGCGGCCATCCAGGTGTTTACGACGCTGCTGTTCTCCGGAACCGTGGTCCTCACCTACCTGATCGGCAAGGCGCTATGGGACGAGAAGGTCGGGGGCTACGGGGCGGCGCTGCTCGCCGCCATGCCGTACCTGCTCACGCAGGTGCCGCTGATGCTGGTCGACGTGCCGAGCATGTTTTTCCTTACGCTTGCCGTCTTCGCGACTATCGGTGCCGTGCGGCGCGGTGGCGCCGGACGACTTGCCCTGGCTTCGCTGGCCATCGCGCTGGCGGCGCTGGCCAAGTACTCGACTTGGTTGATGCTCAGCGTTCTTCCCGTCATTGTCCTTTGCCACCTCGGCCACGGCAGGACCGCGGTCTTGCGGCGCGCCGGCCTCCTGGCGCTGGGCGCCGCGCTCCTGGCCGGGGCCGTGGTGTTCATGAAGTTCGATGTCGTCGCGGAGCAGTTGCGGATGCTCCAGAGCTATCAGCTGCCGGGTCTAAGGCGATGGGGGGAAAGCCACGCCTCGACGTTTCTATTCCAGACCCACCCGTTCATCGCCGCGGCGGCGCTGTATTCCGTTCTCGTCGCCGTCCGGAAAAGGGACCTCAGGTATGTGATCGTGGGCTGGATGTTGCTGCTGCTGGTGGTGGTTCTGGAGGTAGAGCGGAGCCGCTATGTCCTCGTGGCGTTCCCCATGCTCGCCCTGATGGCTGGCTACGGGCTGGCAGGGATGAGGAACGCGAGAATAAGCAAACATGTTGTTTCGTGCACCGTCGCCTCGATGCTGGTGACCGCGATCTTCGTCTACCTTCCATTCCTGCAAGGGACCAGCGCGGTCAATATTCAGCGGGCGGGCGCCTATCTCGATTCAATCGATACGGAAATGGTCGAAGTGGTCACGCTGCCGCAGCCACGCTCCCGGGTGAACCCCTCGGTTGCTGTTCCGATTCTCGATATTTTCACGCGCCAGAGGATCGCCTATCACCATGACATGACGCTTGCGCCGCGTCGCCAGGCGACAGAGACGTCGCCGGTCAGGTTCACCTGGGAAATCGACCTTTCAACCTATCCCGCCGCCGGTACAGGGCCGCCACCGGGCGCGGTGGTGGTGATTACAGGCGAGCAAAACCCTACCCTGCCCGAGGCCCTGGCGCGGCGGATCGCCGATTACCGCCTGGCCCGGGAATTCGGCGAAACGGACCGGGTGTTCAGGTACAAGACGATGGTACGGGTTTACCGACCGTTGTAAGTCATTTCGGGGATGGCGGAGTTCCTGGTCCTGGTCGGGCCATCGGGGTGCGGCAAGACAACCACATTGCGGATGGTGGCGGGCCTGGAGGAGAGCACGGAGGGGGAGATATACATCGGCGACAATCTGGTCAACGACCTGGATCCCAAGGATCGAAACATCGCCATGGTCTTTCAGAACTATGCCCTTTATCCCCACATGACGGTGCACCAGAACATGGCCTTCGGTTTGAAGCTGCGTCGCATGCCAAGGGTGGAGATCGACCAGAGGGTGGACGAAGTGGCCCAGATCCTGGGGCTCGAGGAACTTCTCGGGCGGACGCCAAAACAGCTCTCCGGGGGACAAAAGCAGCGCGTGGCGCTGGGCCGGGCGGTGGTCCGCCAGCCGGACGTTTTTCTCTTCGACGAGCCCTTGAGCAACCTGGACGCCAAGCTTCGTGTCGACATGCGCGAAGAGTTGGCCAAGCTGCATCGCAGACTCGACGCCACCATCATCTACGTCACCCACGACCAGGTGGAAGCCATGACCCTGGGAGACCGGCTGGTGGTGATGAAGGATGGGCAGGTGCAGCAGGTGGGGAGCCCCCGGGAGGTCTATTACCATCCGGCCACCAGGTTCGTGGCCGGCTTTGTCGGTAGTCCGGCGATGAACTTCTTTCCCGGGAAGCTGATTGCCGAGGATTCCGGCTTCTGGTTGGACCTGGTGGGCATGAAACTGAAGCTGCCCGACGAGAAGTCTTCAACCTGCGCCAAGCACGCCGGCAAAGAGATCGTCATGGGTGTCCGGCCGGAGGATATTTCGGATGTTCCGCCGACAAGCGATACCGCCGAGACGGCGCAAAAGATAGTGGCCACGGTGGAGGTTCTCGAGACCCTGGGACCCGAGGTCATCCTGGGGCTCTCCCTGGAGGGCCAAACCCTCCGCGCTCGCGTGGGGCCCGATACCAGGGCCAAGGTCTACGACGATATCGAGCTCTTTTTTTCCCTGGAAAGAGCACATCTCTTCGACGCGGAGACAGAGCAGGCCATCCGGTAGATCCCCTGTCCGATCTGGAAACGGGAGAGGCACAGTTCCCTAATTTCCCTGTCTCACATTAGGGGTGCGGTCCATCCCTGTCCCCCTTTTTTAGCGCGGCTAGCCCGCCGCGCGAAACACCACGCCGCCCTTGAGCGGCCGGGGCACGCCGGTTGTCGTCGGCAGGCTCAACGGCAGGCCGGCCAGCGAGCGGAGCGCCAGGTAAGCGAAGGCTTCTGCCTCCAAGGCGTCACCGCGCCAGCCCACCACCTCGACCGGCTCGACCGGGACCCCCAGCGCTTGGCCCAGCGCCTTCATGAGCTGCGGATTGTGGCGGCCGCCGCCGCAACATAGCCAGCGCCGCGCCGGAGCGGCAAAATGCCGGGCCGCCAGGGCCACCGCCCGGGCGCTGAAGGCGGTCAGCGTGGCGGCGCCGTCGGCGAGATTCAGGCCGGCCAGAGAATCAGACAAAAAATCGTTTCTATCCAATGACTTGGGTGGTTTTCTCAAGAAATATTCGTGATCCAGCAGGCGCTCCAAGAGGGCCTCGTCCGGGCGCCCGGCAGCGGCCAGGCGACCGTCGCTATCCAGGGAATGACCGCTGTGCTGGTAAACCCAGTCGTCGATGAGGGCGTTGCCGGGACCGCTGTCGAAGGCCAGGATGGTGTCGCCTTCGCCCAGCCAGGTGACGTTGGCCACGCCGCCGATATTCAGCACCGCCAGTGGTTTCGCCAAGTCGCGGGCCAAGGCCGCGTGGTAAAGCGGCGCCAGCGGCGCGCCCTCGCCGCCTGCCGCCACGTCGGCACCGCGAAAATCACCGACCACGTCGATGCCGCTCTGTCGGGCCAGTTCCGCGCCGTCGCCGATCTGGCATGTGATGCGCTCAGCGGGACGATGACTAACAGTATGTCCGTGAAAGCCAATAATTGTTATACCACTGGATGTTAAACCTGTTTTCTCAAGTAATTCATCAACAATATCTACGGCCGCTTCGGTAATCATCGCGCCAGCCGCATCCAAGTCACCGACACCGCCCAGCACCGATGCCAGCAGATCTCGCTGGCCCGCCGAATAGGGCCGCGTCAGCAGCGGTCCAAAAGCCTCGGCAACCTCGCCATCGCTGCGCACCAGCGCCGCATCCATGCCGTCCATGGAGGTGCCGCTCATCAATCCCAGCGCGGTGCAAATCCTGTTCCTGGCTTTCGGCACGAACTTCTGCCCTTTGTTGTCGATCAGCGGCGTATATGTTACACGAGCGCCGCCCCGGCCACCGCCAAACTTCAGTCATTGGCCCAAGTCATGACCAAGCTCCGCTCCGATTTCCTGCGCACCGTCAGCGAACGGCAGTACCTGCACCAGTGCACCGACCTGGAAGAGCTGGACGCGCTGGCCGCCAAGCAGATCGTGCCGGCCTACATCGGTTTCGATTGCACCGCGCCCAGCCTGCACGTCGGCAGCCTGGTACCGATCATGCTGCTGCGCGTGCTGCAGCAAACGGGCCACAAGCCCATCGTTTTGATGGGTGGTGGCACGACCAAGGTTGGCGACCCTTCGGGCAAGGACCAGACGCGCCAATTGCTGACTGCCGAAGACATCAACCGCAACATGGAGAGCATCAAGCAGGTGTTCTCCCGTTTCCTCAGCTTCGGCGACGGCCCCACCGACGCCATCATGCCGAACAACGCCGACTGGCTGGACGAGCTGCAATACATCCCCTTTCTCAGGGATTTCGGCCGCCATTTCTCGATCAACCGCATGCTGACCTTCGACAGCGTGCGCCTGAGGCTGGAGCGCGAGCACCACCTGACCTTCCTCGAATTCAACTACATGGTGCTGCAGGCCTACGATTTCCTGGAATTGTCGCGCCGCCACGACTGCCTCTTGCAGATGGGCGGCTCGGACCAATGGGGTAACATCGTCAACGGTGTCGAGCTCGGCCGCCGGGTCGACGAGCGCGGCCTCTATGGCCTTACCACGCCGCTCATCACCACGGCCTCGGGCGCCAAGATGGGCAAGACCGCCAAGGGTGCGGTCTGGCTCAATGAGGACCAGCTCTCGGCCTTTGATTACTGGCAGTACTGGCGCAACACCGAAGACGGCGACGTCGGCCGTTTCTTGAGATTGTTCACCGAGTTGCCGCTGGCCGAGGTTGAACGCCTGGAGGCGCTGGAGGGCCAGGAGCTCAACGAAGCCAAGAAGATCCTGGCCCACCAGGCGACCCGGTTGTGTCGGGGCGACGAGGCGGCAACCGAGGCCGGGGAAACCGCCCAGCGCACCTTCGAGGCCGGCGATGTGGGCGCCGGGCTGGCCACGGTGGAGGTGGAGCGTGCCGCCCTGGCCGCCGGCATCGGCGCCTTCGAGCTATTTCAGCTCGCCGGCCTAGCCGCCAGCGGCGGGGAAGCTAGGCGCCTGATCAAGGGCGGCGGTGGCCGCCTCAACGACAGCGTCATCGCCTCGGAAGTAGCGACCGTAAACCTCGACGACCTGCGGCCCGACGGCGTCATCAAGCTCTCGGCCGGCAAGAAGCGACACGCCTTAATCAAACCGGTTTGATTCAGTTGCAACCCGTGGCCGCCTCGGCAATCTGGCCCGAAACGATGCCGCGCAAGAAGCCCGGCGCCAGGGCCGACAGCGGGTTGACGGTGACCCGGGGGCCGCTGGCCGGGCCCTTGACGGAGAAGGTGGCGGCAAAAACGCCTTCGCCCTGGCGGCCGACCAGCAGGGTGCCCAGGAGCGGTATCTTGCCCAGCACCGAATTGAACGTATAGGCCGGCACCAGCGTGCCGTTCATGTCGATGATCTGGCGCCGGCGATCGAAGACGCCGGTCAACGTGACGCCCAAGGCCGGCCCGAAGGTGCGCGCCCGATCGACCGTCAGGCGGCCCTCGCGCAGGCAGAACGGGGCATCGAAAAGGGCAAAGGAAATGCCCTCGCCGTTGAGCAACTCGGCCACCCCGGTGAGTGAGCCGATGGTCAGAATGCGGGCCAGCAGCGGTGCGTTGACGACGCGGTAATCCTTGATGCGCACGCGGCCCATCAGCGGCCGATCGGGCCGGTTTTCATCGATCACGGCGGTGATGTCGAGACGGCCGCCCAGGGCGTTGTCGAAAACCCCGATCGAGCGCGCGAAGGCGCCGGCATCGGGCGAGGTGATGGAAAGCTGGCGCTCGCTCGCTTTGCTCTCGAGATGGAGGCTGATCGGCGCCTGGCCGCTGAGTACGCCGGAAGCCTCGAGGGTACGCCACTGACCGGCCTCGTGAACCGCCCGGCCCGACATCTTGCTGAGCTCGTGCTGGTCGCCCAGAATCATGCGTCCCAGGCGGGCCGAGAGTCGCAGCGGCGGCAGCTCGGCGGCCTGGCCCGAGCCCAGCACGCGGGCCAGATAGGGCCGCATGTCGAACGAAGCCCCTTCGAGGGCGGCGATGTAGCCTTTCGGCGCCAGCGGTCTGAGCGAGGCCGAGACGTCTGTTTGACCAAAGGCGAGGCGCGAGAAATCGAGCCGCCGGAAGGAAAGATCGGGGCCCAACTCGGCCTGTCCCGTGGCCATCAGGCCGGCCGCGGAGAGCGCGAAGGAGTTTATCTGGATGGTGCCGTCGGACTCCAAACGCAGGGCGATCGTTGCCTCTCCCGGTTGGGCTGCCGGCTTCGACCAGACCAACTCGGGAATTGTCACTTCGGTGCCGGCCAGATCGAGCTCGATATCGCCCTCGAGCACCTGCCAGCCCTTCAGGTTAATGCGCGCCCGGGCCGCGACCGGACCCCGCAGGTAGGGTGCACCAGGCAGCGCCAAGGCTTGGCGCCCGGCATCGTCGAGGCGGGCACGAATGTCGACAGCGCCGGTGACCGAGCCCTGACTTCTAAAAAGGCGCCGCCAGGTCAATCCCACCGGCACGCCGTTAAGCTCTCCCGTGCCCGTCACCGTGAGCCCCGCGGCATCCACCTTGAGGGCCATCTGACCGGCCCTGAGAGGGAAGCCGCCAACCACTTCGGGCAGGCCGAATTCGACCAGATTGGCAGCCGCGACAAAGCTCACGTCGGCCACCTCGAGATCGCCCTTGAGGGGAAAGGCAAAATGCGCCCGCGCCGACATCTGGCCGCTGGCTGCCTTGGCATCGAGGTCGACGGCGGCACCGAAGCCGAGGGGCGGATGGCCGAGCACGCGTAAGGCCTCGGCTACCGGGCCACTGGCGACAAAGCCGATCTCGGCCCGCTGCAGCGGCTGGTCGAAACCCGTGATGTGCACCGTTCCTTCGCTCAGCGCCAAGGCGCCGACCCGGGCCGATCGCACGACCAGATCGATGCCGCCGGCCGTCAGCCGTGCCGAGCCTGTGGCCTGGGCCAGTTCAGGCATGGTGCGGAGGTAGCGCGCCCCAACACCCGCGAAGGAAAAGCGCAGATCCACCGCCTCGTCCGGCAAGCTGCCCGCCGCCAAATCGCCAGGTTTCAAATGGACCTTGATGGTGGCGGCGGGAACCTTGCCGCCGCGCACGTTGGTGGTCACCCAGTGGCGTGCCGCGGGCGCCAGTTGGGGCGGCCAAAAACGGTCGAGCTGGTCGACCGGCAGGTCGCTGAACTGACCATCGAGAATGAGGCCCAGTGCCGCCGGATCGCTACCCTTGTCGAAACTGACCAAGGCGCTGGCATTGACCACCGGTCCGCCGGTATCGAGAAATATCTCGTCGAGGCGAAGGGCAGTGAAGTTGTCAGTCAGGCGGCCCCGTAGCGCCGCTCCGGCAAGTGTGAGCCGGCGCTTGTAGGTGCCCGGCAGCTCCAGACTGCCGGCACCGGCACTGAGATCGAAGTCAAGGTCCGAAAATTTGCCGCCCAGACCCAACGAAAAGGTCAGGCTGCCGGTAAGCGGCAGATCGACCGTCGCCAGCGCCGACCAGGCCGCGCCCAGGGGCGCCAGCCAGGCCGGCTCGAAGCCGTTCAGGCCGAGCTTGACCTGCAGGCGCTGGCTCTCGGCGCGGTAGGCGGCATCGGCCGTGAGATGGTTGCTTTGACCGCCGATTTCGAGGTCGGCATCGAGATCGGCAACCACCCCGTCCGGCTCGCGCTTGAGGATGAGGTCGATCCGGGGGGCATGCCAGAGCGTGCCGCTGGGCCTGTCGTCGACCACCAGGTCGGCGCCGAGCACACTGATCCGCTTGAGGTAGCGAGCACTGCCGCCGCTGTTGTCGGCCGACAGCAACCGCGCCGCCAGCGCCCGTAGTATTCCGCTTTGCGGTCCTTGCAATCCCTGCTCGGCGACCGCCGGATCGGCCCCGAAGCCCAATTCGACGCGGCCCTCGGGGCGGCGCACCAGGCGCACCTCGGGGCCCAGAACGTCGAGCCGCGTGGGCGCCACCTCGCCCCGCAACAGGGCGGCGCCGCTGAGGCCCAGCGAAATTTCGGGAACCCGGGCCAGGACGCGGCCGCGGGAATCGAGCACCTTGACCTCGACGACACGGATGTCGAGGGCGCGCTCCCAACCGGCCCAGGTCAGGATGGTGTCGGCCAAGTCGACTGAGTATTCGCCCGCCTCCGGGTTCAGTGCCCTCTGGATATAGGGCGTCAGAAAGGCCAGCGAGATGGGCCCGGCCGAAACCAGCCAAGCCGCCACCGCCAGCACCATCGCCAGCCCGGCGGCCAAGCCCGCCACCAGCCTGAGAAACAGCTTGCCGGTCCTGATGATCACCGCCCGCCGTGATCCTTTTCCTGTCTGACTCTGTCGCCTCGCGGGGCCCTTGACCGGTGTCACCGCTTCGCGCAGTGTGCCCTATAGCACGGTGCGGCCAAACGCGGGGGCTTTCTTTGGCCGGAACTCTTTTCGGTACGCCATGGCCAGCCAAATTCCCCAAGCTTTTGATGCCGACGCGGCAGCCAACGGCCTGGCCGATTGGCACCGCCGCGCCGCCGCCCTGGACGACCTCGAAGCGACTCGGCAGGCGGAGGTGCTGGCCGCACCGGGGCAGGGCCGGGAGTTGCTGGCCGCCATCTTCGGCAACAGCCCCTTCCTCAGCCGGGTGCTGCTGCGCGATCCAGCCTTCAGCGGCCGATTGGCCGTTGAGACGCCGGCCGAGCTCTTGGATGCCTGTCTCGAGCAGTTAAGCCGGCAAGCGGCGGCGGCAGACGACATAGCTGGCCTCATGACCTGCCTGCGCCGGGCCAAGGAACGCGTTGCCCTGCTGGTTGCCGTGGCCGATATCGGCGGTTACTGGCCTTTGTCCGAGATCGTCGGCCGGCTCAGCGCCTTTGCCGAACTGGCGCTCAGTCTGGCCGTCGACCACCTCTTGCAGGCGGCCGCCGCGGCCGGCGAGTTGCGCCTTGCCGACTGGGACCAGCCGTCCCAGGGCTCTGGCCTCTCGATCATTGCCATGGGCAAGCTGGGCGCGTCGGAGCTCAACTATTCCAGCGACATCGATCTGATCGTGCTCTTCGATCAAGATCTGATCGACTACACCGGCCCGGCGACGCCGCTCGATTGCTTTGTGCGCCTGACCCGCGGCCTGGTGCGCATCATGCAGGAACGCACCGGCGACGGTTACGTCTTCCGCACCGATTTGAGATTGCGTCCCGACACCGGCTCGACACCGCCCGCCATTTCGATGGCGGCGGCCGAGAGTTATTACGAAAGCGTCGGCCAGAACTGGGAGCGGGCGGCCCTGATCAAGGCCCGGCCGGTGGCCGGCGATATCGCTGCGGGCCAGGGTTTTCTCGAGCGCATAGCGCCCTTCATCTGGCGCAAGCACCTGGACTTCGCGGCCATTGAGGACATCCACTCGATCAAGCGCCAGATAAACAGCCGCCGCGGCCACAGCCAGGTCGCCGTGGCCGGGCACAACATCAAGCTAGGCCGCGGCGGCATCCGCGAGATCGAGTTTTTCGCCCAAACCCAGCAATTGATCGCCGGGGGCCGCGACCAGAGCCTCAGGGTGGCCGACACCCGCTCCGCGCTCCGCGCCCTGGCGGCCAACGGCAGCCTGGCCAGCGCCGTGGCCGAGGAGATGATCGCGGCCTACGAATTCCTGCGCCGCCTGGAGCACCGCATGCAAATGGTGGCTGACGAACAGACACAGGCGGTGCCGGCCGAGGCCGCCGGCCTGGTCCGCCTGGCCACCTTCCTGGGCTATGCCGAGAGCGCCGCCTTCGAGGCCGAGTTGCTCGGCCACCTGCGCCAGGTCGAGGGCCATTACGCCAAGCTTTTCGAGCACTCACCCGAACTTGGCGACGTCGGCAACCTGGTCTTCACCGGCACAGACGACGATCCCGACACCATCGCCACGCTTCGCCAGTTGGGCTTTGGCGAGCCCGCCACCGCGGCCGCCCTGGTGCGAGGCTGGCATCACGGCAGCTATCGCGCCACCCGCAGCGTGCGGGCTCGCGAAATTCTCACCGAATTGATGCCGGCACTGCTCAAGGCGCTGGCCAACAGCGCCGTTCCCGACACGGCGATGATCCGCTTCGACGAGTTCCTCGGCCGACTGCCCACCGGCGTGCAGCTCTTTTCGCTTTTTCGCGCCCGCCCGGGGCTCTTGGAACTGGTGGCCGAGATCATGGGCAGCGCACCGCGCCTGGCCGAACGGCTGAGCCGTCATCCGACGCTCTTGGATGGCGTCATCGATGGCGATCCGGTGGAAAGCTGGCCCGGCCGCGCCGCACTTTCGGATGAGTTCTCCGGGCAGCTGGCGGCGGCCCGGGACTTCGAAGACGTGCTCGACATCGCCCGGCGCTGGGGCCAGAACCGCATGTTCCAGGTCGGCCTCGAGATGCTGCGCAACTCGATCGACGCCGGCAGCGCCGGCAGCGTGCTCTCCGACCTGGCCGAGGTACTCATTGGCGCCCTGATGAGGTGCGTCAGCGAAGAATTCGAGGCCCGCCACGGCGCCATCCCCGGCGGCAGCTTCGCCGTGCTCGGCCTGGGCAAGCTGGGGGCCCGCGAGATGACCCCGGAATCGGACCTCGATTTGATGTTCTGCTACGATTGCCCGGCCGCCAGCGACGGCTCCGATGGCGCCAAACCCTTAAGCGCATCCGAATACTACGCCCGCCTCAGCAAGCGCCTGATCAACGCGCTCACGGCACTCACCGGCGAAGGCCGGCTTTATGAGGTCGACATGCGCCTCAGACCGTCGGGTGCCAAGGGGCCGATTGCCGTGCACATCGAGGGTTTCGCGCGCTACCAGCGTGAAACCGCCTGGACCTGGGAGCACATGGCGCTGATCCGCGGTCGGGTGATCTCGGGCCCGCCGGCCATCGCCGCCGCCATCGGCGACATCATCGCCAAAACCATCCGCAGGCCGCGCCAAAGCGCCAGCCTGATGGCCGAAGTCGTCGCCATGCGCCAGCGCATCGAACGCGAACACGGCACCGAGAACCCCTGGTCCGTCAAGCACGTGCGCGGCGGCATCGTCGACCTCGACTTCATCTGCCAGGCCTTGATCCTGGAACACGCGGCAGTGCGGCCGGAGATCGTCACGGGCAACACGGCCAGCGGATTCAGCCGCCTGGCCCAGGCCGGCTGCCTGGCCCAGAAGGCCGCCGACGAGTTGCTGGCGGCGGCCGAGTTTTTGCACAACGTGCAAAGTTTCCTGCGCCTCTCGCTGCGCCAGGCGGCTTTCGCCGAGGAACTTCCCGAGGGCCTCAAGGCAGCCTTGGCGAAGGCCGTGGGCGCCACCGACTTCGATGATCTCAGCGACCGCCTGTTGGCCGCCCAGAGGCAGGTGCGAAACCACTTCGAGGATCTGGTGGCGAGCCGTGCCGGGCCGCCACCGGAGACCCCGTCTGGGACCGGGCAGCGGGCTTGACGGTTGCCAAGGCGCCATTTGCCCTTTATCTAAGGTGAGGTGCGCGTTCTCGGGAGGCAAGGGGTGGGTTGATGACATCGGAAGAGGGAAAAGACTGGGCCGGCCGCGCCCGTGCGTTGAGTGAACGGCTCTTTCCCGAACGCCAGTTCTATTATCGCAGCCGTGGAATCGTGCACTATCTGTCGCTCGGTAGGCGCACCCAGATTTTGCTCAGCATCCTGTTTCTGGCGGTCGTCGGCTGGACCGGCTTTGCCACCACCTATCTGGTCTTCAAGGACCAGATCATCGCCGCCAAGAACACCCGCATCCATGAGATGGAGCTGGCCTACGAGCAGCTTTCCGACACCCTGCGGGAGACCCAGCTCCATTTCATGAAGCTGACGAACGAGCTCGAAGCCAAGCACAAACGGCTGGTCGATCTGGTCAGCCTCAAGAGCCACCTGTTACAGGAGTTGGGTGACGCCACCCAGGAACTCGATTCGGTGTCGCGCCAGCGCGACCAGGCGCTGGCCATCAAACGCTCGCTCAGCCAGCGCCTGGCCAGCCTGGAGGGCTCCCTGGCCGTCACCGTCGACCATAACGACCAGCTCGACACCTCGCTGCGCCGCGCCGTCGATCAGGTGACCACCCTGACCCGTCAGCGTGACACCGCGCGGCGCACCCGCGACACCGTGATCGCCGAGGTCGAGACCCTCAACGGCCGCCTGGCCGGGCTCAAGATCTCGCAGCAGAATCTGGTCGAACGCATCCAGGAACGCACCGAGATCAGCCTCGGCGAAATGGAGACGATGATCACGCTGACCGGGCTCGAAATCGACGATTTGCTCAAGATCAGCGGCAAATCCCTGCCCCAGGGCACTGGCGGCCCGCTGCTGACGCTGGCGGCGCCCGATCGCGACGGCCTGAAGCTGGGCGACCGTTTCGAATCGAGCGTCTTCCGGCTGGAACAGCACCTCGGCCGCTGGGAAGGCCTGCAGGAAGTCCTCAGGCGCCTGCCGCTGTCGACACCCGTCGACAACTACTATCTCTCGTCGGGCTTCGGCAAGCGCCGCGACCCCTTCACCAAGCGCTGGGCCATGCACGGCGGTCTGGATTTCGCCGGCGTCTTCCGCACACCGGTCTTCGCCACGGCGCCGGGGCGCGTCACCTTCACCGGACGGCGTGGTCCCTATGGCCGGACCATCGAAATAGATCATGGCATGGGACTCAAGACGCGCTATGGTCATCTGCACAGAATTGTCGTCAAGCGCGGGCAATCCATCGAATTCAGACAGAAAATCGGGCTCATGGGTAGTACCGGCCGAAGTACTGGCTCTCACGTTCATTACGAGATACTATTCGCCGACAAACCACAGGATCCCGCAAAGTTTCTGAAGGCTGGAAAATATGTTTTCAAAGACTGACAAGGGCAAAGGGCGCCAGCCCAGCGAAGGTGCCAACGACGTCAAGACCGCACCGTCCATCATCAGTGCCAACCTGCACATCGTCGGCAATCTCAAGACCGAAGGCGAGATTCAGGTCGACGGCACCATCGAGGGCAACGTCTCCAGCCAGTCGCTGACGGTCGGCGAAAAGGCCAAGGTGATGGGCGAAATCGTCGCCGAGGAAGCCCACATCCACGGCGAGGTCAGTGGCAAGATCCGGGCTCGCGTGCTGCAGTTGGCGCGCACCGCCACGGTGGTCGGCGACATCTGGCACGAGGTCTTGGCCATCGAATCGGGAGCCTACATCGAAGGCCAGCTCAGGCGCTCCGACCGACCCCTGGAAGCCGAGGAAAAGAAATTGGGCCGCGTACCCGAGGCCAAGGGCCCGGCGCCCAAGCCGAAGGTCGCCGAGAGCAGCGCCGAAGGCAAGGCCGCGGCGAGCCCGGAAGCACCCGCGGCCACGCCCACCGCGGCGCCGGCGGAGCCGCCGGCCCGACGCGCCGCCGGCAGTTAGTTCGCCCTACCCTACCCTACCCTACCCTACCCTGCCCTAACCTACGGCCCCCTGCGGCTCGGCGCCGAAGCGGCCCTGTTGCAAAAATCGCACGGTCTTGGCGATGACTTGCGGGTGATCGCAGATGAAGGTGTGGTGGGCCTGCTGCTGGCGGCCTGGGGCACGACGCCGGGTAAATGGCTGTTGTGAATATGGCCGTCGAACGCCAGGACGGCACCGCCATCGACTTCGGCAGCGCCCTCAGGCGCAGTTTCGCCGTCTGGCTCCGGGGCCTGGGCGGCGGCCTGCCCGTGGTCAGCCTGAGATTGCCATGGTCCTGGCCTGGAACCGCCTGCGCGACGACGGACAGACGTCCTGGGACCGCGATGGAGGCTTCGTTGTGCGCCACGGCGAGGTCGGATTCTGGCGCGGCCTAGCCGCCTGTCGGGGCATTCCTGGCCATTGCCGCGGTCTGGCTGGCGCTCGAGAGAGCGCTAACGTGAGCGGCAGACGAAAGGCCAGACGACGCGGCTGCCGGCCGGCACGATGCGGCCGTCGCTGGTTTTGTAGGGAATGGAAACCCGCTTCTCGGCCGCCGGCAGGCCGCTGAGTGTCGGCGAATCGAGCGGTGGCGACTTCTTGAACAGCGCCAGCGGATCGAGCCACTGGCCCTCGACCGGAACCAGCATGCGGCGGATCTTGAATTCGCCCAGCTTGCTGAAAAACGCCGTCAGGTGAAGGTGGGAAAAGCCCTGGGCACCGTAATGCCCGCCTTGCGTTCCGGTCTTGCCGGCCAGCGCGATCTTTTGGCCCATGGCCACGCGCTGGCCGATGTCGAGATCCGGCAACTCGCGCAAATGCTTGTATTCGGTGTAGGTCCAAACCCCGAGGCCGGTGTCAGCGGGCGCATGCTGCAGGATCAGCGCCAGGCCGCCGATGGAGGCACCCTCGTGGATGTGCACCACGGTGCCGTCGGCGATGGCCAAAAGCGGCGTGCCCTCGGCCGCCGGGATGTCGTAGCCGCCGTGCAGGCCCTGGTAGAAGCGCCGGCTGCGGCGGCTGCCGTCGCTTCGCGTCGGCGAGGCGAAGTCGGATGTGCCCTTTGGGCAGTCGGCATTTTCGGGATAGACCGCCACCAGGCCAGTGGCCATGAAGCCCCGGGCGCGCATCTGCTCAAGCTTCGCCATCATGGGCGAAAAGGCGGCGACGGCTTCGGGATTGCTATCCTCCGAAACCTTCTCCTGGCTGGCCGGCGGCGGACTTTGCCGGCCTTTCATGCGACCCTTGCGGCCCTTCTTTTGACCCATATAGTTGCCTGCCTTCTGGGCCTCGGCCGGCGGCGTCAGGGCCAGCGCCAGAGCGGCAAGCAAGAGGGCGGCGAAGGGCAGTGTGTTCATGGCGCTATCCTTGGCTACGAGGATATCGCCTCTCCTTCACCAGTGGAAGCCAAAGACGGCCTTGCGCCGGCCCGCCTCAACACCGATCATCGGCGCATCAGTGGCAGGGAGATTAACGTGTCAGAGCTTTTCGATCGCCTCAAGGGTGCCGTCGGAGCGGCCGGGTTCGTTGCCGGCGAGGACGTCGGCCCGCGCTATTTCAGCGACGCCGCCGGCCACCAGGGCGCGCGCCCCAGCCTGGTGCTGCGCCCCGCCTCGACGACCGAGGTCTCGGCAATCCTGGCGCTGTGCCAGGCCACCGGCCAACCCCTGGTGCCCCAGGGCGGCATGACCGGACTGGTGGGTGCCGGCCTGCCGGCCGAAGGCGAGGTGGCGCTGTCGCTAGAACGCCTGAATGCCATCGAGGAGATCGACAGCGAATCGGGCACCATGACGGTGGGCGCCGGAGCGGTGCTGCAGACCATCCAAGAGGCGGCCCTGGCCAAGGGTTTCAGCTTTCCCCTCGATCTCGGCGCCCGCGGCTCCTGCACCATCGGCGGCAACCTCGCCACCAATGCCGGCGGCAACCGGGTCATCCGCTACGGCGTGGCGCGCGAGCTGGTGCTGGGGCTGGAGGCCGTGCTGGCCGACGGCAGCGTCGTCGGCGACCTCAACAAACTGATCAAGAACAACACCGGCTATGACCTGCGCCAGCTTTTCATCGGCTCCGAAGGGACGCTCGGCGTCATCACCCGGGTGACGCTCAGGCTCTACCCCAAGCCGGCCAGCCAGACCGTGGCGCTTTGCGGGCTCGACGACTTTGCCCAGGTGATCCGCTTCCTGCGCCACATGCAGAACGCCTTCAGCGGCGGCATCAGCGCTTTCGAAGTGATGTGGCAGAGCTATTTCAGCGAAGCCCTGAAAGTCACCGGGCAGCGCCCACCGTTTGCCGATCCCCACCCCTTCTATGCCCTGACCGAGGTGTTGGGCGGCTCACCCGAACGCGACCGTGAGGCCTTCGAATATGCCCTCGCCTCGGCCTTTGACAGCGGCCTGATCAACGATGCCGTGGTTGCCAAATCGTTGGCCGAAGTGGTTGAGCTTTGGCAGCTCCGTGATGCCAGCTCCGAGGTCACGCGAAACCTTGCGCCGGTGCTGGGCTACGACGTCAGCATACCTGCGAGCCGCATGGTGGCCTTCGCCGAGGTCTTGACAGCCAGCATCGACGAGCTTCACCCGGGCAACAAAACCGTGATCTTCGGCCACGTCGGCGACGGCAACCTGCACATCACGACAACCGCCGGAGCCTCGGACCCCGAACAGTCCGATGCCGTCAACAACCTGGTCTTCAAACTCACGGCAGCCAACCAGGGCTCGATCTCGGCCGAACACGGCATCGGCATACTCAAACGCCCCTACCTTTCCTACAGCCGCTCCGAGGCCGACATCACCCTGATGCGCACCCTGAAGACCGCCCTGGACCCAAAGGGCATCCTCAGTCCGGGGCGAATTTTTGAGATTTAAGATTAAATATTCCATCTAGTATATTGTTTTCACCATATTTTTTCTCAAAAAAAATTTTGGTAAAAGATTCTTTGGCAAAATTTCCGTTGGCACCCTACCCCACCTTGCGCCCAAAAACCCGCTGCAGCGTGCCCGCAACGAACACCTCGTCGCCAACCTCTTCAAACCCCGCCGCCTCGAAATAACCACGGCACTGACCAATCGTATGCGCCTTACCGGCGCCGCCGCTGAGGGCTTCGGCGAGGCCCCACATGGCGGCATCCAAAGGACCCGTGCGGTCGTCCGTGACCATCTCGCCGACCAGGTGCATCTCGCCGCCGGGCTCCAGCGCCGCAAAGGCCTTGGCCACCACCTGGGCCACCACGGCCTCGTCGTAGATGGGGAGATTGGACGCCATGACGACGACGTCGGCGGCGGGGAAATCGTCGGCCGTGAAGTCGGCGGCGAGTGTCGAAACGCGGTCACTGACACCATTCTCGGCCAGGTATTCCTTGGTCACCTCGACCACCGGCGGCAAATCGAGGACCACCGCCTCGAGGCCCGGGTAGGACTGCACGGCATTGATGCTGTAGGCGCCCGAGCCGCCGCCGAGATCGAGCAGCTTCTTGCGCCCCGCGAGATCGACGGTGCGGGCAAAGAGGCGCCCTGCCCCCATGCCGATGGAATAGGTGGCCGAGTGGTAGGCCCGGGCCTGCTCGACGGTCAAGTCGGCGTACATGCCCAGTACCGTGGGCTCGCGTTTGGCGGCCATGATCTCGCTCAGACGAAACCAGTCGCCCACGCCGGGCCGGGTGAAGGTCATCCAGGGTTCGGCGTAGCGCGCCTCGCCCTTGACCAGAAAACGCGCGGCATCGGGCGCGTTGACCAAGCGCCCGTCCCGCCATTCCAGCAGGCCCATTGCCAGGCAGGCGGTGACCAGGCGCTCGGCGTCCAGTTCCAGCACGTCCATGGCGCCGGCCAATTCGGCGACGCTGCCCACGCCGCCTTCGACGTGGGTGAAAAGCTCGAAATCGAGCGCCGCGAAGAAAGTCGCCGATTCGGTATAGGCCCGGGCCAGTCGTTGCAGCCGCGTCGTATCGATGCCCGCTTTCGCCATGTCTGCGCCCCTCGATTAATAGTCGAAACGAAAATAGTCAGGCCGCCCCAGCGGCCAGAACTCGCCGAAATTTTCGGCCCCGCCGTCGACGTTGAGCACGGCGCCGTTGACGAAGTTGCCGGAAGGTCCGGCCAGGTAGACGCAGGCCTCGGCAATATCCTGCACCGAGCCGATACGGCGCTGGGGATTGTGCACCATGCTGGGCAACGCTTCTTCGGGATAGTTGGCCAGGCCCGGACTGGCCACGGCACCCACCGCCACGGCGTTGACGCGAATGCCGTGCGGTCCCCATTCGACGCTGAGCGACCGGGTGGCCTGTATTTGGCCAGCCCGTGCCGCCATGGAGTGCACGATGCCGGGCATGCACATGCGCGGTATGGCGACCACGTTGACGATGTTGCCGGCCTCTTCGTGCTCGACCCAGCCCTTGGCCGCCGCCTGCATCATGTACCAGGTGCCGTTGAGATTGAGGTCGACCACCGACTGCCAGCCGTTCGGGCTGATGTCGAGTGCCGGCGCCGCGAACTGGCCACCGGCGTTGTTGACCAGCACGTCGAGCCGGCCGAAGCGCTCGAAGACCTCATGGGTGAAATCGGCCACGGCCTCCGGATCGCGGATCGACAGGGGCCGGGTGAAGCAGGCGATACCCAGCTCACCCAGGGTTTCTTCCAGCCCCTGCATCTTCTCCGCCGTACGGCTGCAGGAAACGATGGTGGCGCCGAGGCGCCCGAACAGGATGCTTGTCGCCAGGCCGATGCCGCCGGCACCGCCGGTCACCAGCACCACCTGGCCGGCGAAAAGATCGTCGCGGTAGACCGTGGGCAGTGCCGCCAGTTCCTCGGGCGATAGAGGTTTGCGAAATTCCTCGCTCATGGCCTTGCGCCTCCGTAATCGACGTCGAAATAGTCCGGCCGGCCCAGCGGCCAGTACTCGCCCCAGACGTCGGCGCCGCCGTCGACGGTCAACACGATGCCGTTGACGAACGAGGCCGAGGGCGACGAGAGATAGGCGCTGGCCTCGGCGATGTCATGCACCGTGCCCAGCCGGCGCATGGGATTGTGGTCGAAGCTGGGCCTGGCGGTCGGGGGATAATTGACCAGGCCGGGGCTGGCGATGATGCCGATGGCGACGCAGTTGACGCGGATGCCCAGCGGCCCCCATTCGACGGCCAGGGAACGGCTGACCGCGATCTCGCCGGCCCGCGAGGCCACGGTGTGGGGAATGCCGGTGCTGCACATGCCGGGCACCGTCACCATGTTGACGATCGATGCGGCTTGGTCGCGCTCGGCCCACTCTCGCGCCGCCGCCTGCATCATCAGCCAAGCCCCGGTCAGGTTGGTGTCGACCACGGCCCGCCATCCCTTGGGGCTGATGTCCAGCGCCGGGGCCGCGAACTGGCCGCCGGCGTTGTTGATCAGCACGTCGAGACGGCCATAGCGCTCGAAGGTGGCCGCGATCAAGTCGTCCACCTGATCGGCCTCGCGGATCGTCATGGCCTGGGTGAAGCATTCGATGCCCAACTCGCCCAGCGCCGCCTCCAGCCCGGCCATCTTCTCGGCCGTGCGGCCGCAGGAAACGATGGTCGCGCCCAAGCGCCCAAAGAGCACGCAAGTAGCCAGGCCGATGCCGCCGGCACCGCCGGAGATCAGCACCACCTGGCCGGCGAAGAGATCATCGTGAAAGGAGGTGGGCAGCGCCGCCAGTTCGGCCGCCGTCAGGGCTTGGTAATGGTCGGGGGTGTCGTCGGACATTTTTTTCCTCAGCGTATCCAGATCGCGCCGCATGATGGGCCGGAGGCGCCCGACGGTCCAGAAGGAAGCGGCATTCTTTGTTTTCCGCTACCATGACGGCCGCCTCCCAGGATCTTTCGGAATCCACCGCCGTGAACCGCGCCGAACGCCGCCGCCAGCTCAAAGCCCAGAAGAAGGCCGCCAAACGGGGTGGCGCCAGCGCTGCCGCGGCGCTTTACGACGAGGGCAACCGGCTCTGGGCGCTGGGCCGCCTGGCCGACGCGGAAGCCGCCTACCGCCAGGCCATCGCGGCCCGTCCGGAATTTCCCGAGGCGCTGAGCAACCTGGGCAGCGTGCTGCAGAGCACCGGCCGGCTCGGCGAGGCCGATGCGGTCTTCCGCCAGGCCCTGGCGCTGATGCCCGGCAACCCGCTGATCCTGACGAATTTGGGGGTGGTGTCGGAGGGCGGCGGCCGGAGGGACGAAGCCATCGCCTGCTTCCGCCAGGCCATCGCCGCCGAGGCCGGCCACCTGCCGGCCTACCGCAACCTGGTTGCGGTGCAGGCCGAAAGTGGCGACCGGGCCCGGCGCCATCGTCACCTTGCAACAATTGCTCTCGATCCAACCCGGCGACGCCCTGGCGCAGGCCGACTTGGGCAAGCTGCTGCGCCTTGAGGGCGAGTTTGATTCCGCCCACGCGGCACTCGGGCGCGCCCTCGATCTCGACCCCGGGCTGGCCCGGGCCCACAACGAAATGGGCAACCTCAAGGGCGACACGGGCGAGGGCGACGGCGCCCTCGCCGCCTACCAGCGTGCCGTCGAACTCGACCCCGCCTTCGACGAGGCCCACGCCAACCTGCTGCGCCTGGCGGCCGAAAGGGGCGATGCCGGATTGGCCCGCGCCTCGATCCGGCGCATGCTGGAGAAGAACCCCGATTTCGCTCCGGCCCACAACGAACTCGGCAACGCGCTTTCGGCCGAGGGCGACATCGAGGGCGCCACCGTTGCCTACCACCGCGCCATCGAGATCGACCCGAACTTCGCCGGCGCCCACAACAACCTGGGCAATGCCCTGAAAGAAGCGCTGCGTTTCGACGAGGCGCTGGCCGCTTATGGCCGGGCGCTCGAGCTCAAGCCCGGCGACGCCACCATCCTCAAGAACCTGGGTATTGCAGAACGCTGTGCCGACCGGCCCTACCAGGCCATAGCGCGTTATCAAGAAGCCCTGGCCGCGGCGCCCGGCGACGGACAGCTGCTCTCGCTGCTGGCGGCAGCACAAATGCAGGTGGGCGATGCCCAGGCGGCGCTGGCGAGCTACGACGGCATTTTGAGGGGCGCACCCGACGACATCGAGGCGCTCTGCAACCGTTCGGCACCGCTGCTCATGCTGGGGGACTTCGCCGCCGGCTATGCCGCCCAGGAGTACCGCTGGCGCAGCATCGAAAGCCGGGCGCTGGGCCAGGCTGAATGGGCCGGCGAGGACCTGGCCGGCCGCGGCATCCGGGTATGGAGCGAACAGGGCCTCGGCGACGTCGTGCTGTTCGCCTGCTGCCTGCCCGAGTTGGCGGCCCGGGGGCCGGGCGCGTGGTGCTCGAGGTCGAGCCCCGGCTGGTGGCGCTGTTCGCCCGCTCCTTCCCCGGCCTCGAGGTGGTGGTGCAGAGCGATCCGCCGGAAACGGCTGCCCGTGGCACCGATTACCAGATCGCCATCGCCTCGTTGCCGCGCTGGCTGCGCCCGGACTTGGCGGCCTTCCCCCAGGACCGGGAATATCTGCGGGCCGATGCCGGCGCCCGGGCTCGCTGGCTCGAGCACCTGGCGGCGCTGGGCCCGGGCCTCAAGGTTGGCATCCTGTGGCGCAGCGCCCTGATCACCGCCGACCGCCAGCGCTACTATTCCCAGATCGCCGACTGGGGCCCGATTCTGCGGCTCCCCGGCATCCATTTCGTCAACCTGCAATATGGCGGCGGCGAGACCGACTTGGCCCGCCTCGATGCCGACCTCGCGGCGCGGGTCGAGAGTTTCCCCGACCTCGATCTGACCGCCGAGATCGACGATTCGACGGCGCTGGTGGCCGGCCTCGACCTGATCCTCTCGCCCTTCTCGACCACCGCCTGGCTGGCTGGCGCCCAGGGCATACCGACCTGGGTCATGAGCCAGCCCGGCGATTGGCTGCAGCTCGGCACCGACGGCTTTCCCTGGCTGCCCAGCGTGCGCATATTCCTCAAGCCCATCGGCGAGGGCTGGCCGCGGGTGCTGGAGGACGTCGCCGCTGAGCTGGGTGAACTGGCGAAAGGCTGAGTAATGAAGGGACTGCTTCCACTGGCTGGCGGCTTTCTGCTGGCAGCAGCCATTGTCAACTCGCAGGCAAGCGCCAAATCCGCCTGGGTTCCCCTTCCCCAACTGGGGTCCGGGAGCGTCGAGTTGCGGCTGGCCCACGCCGTCAACCCGCGCCTGCCCGCGCTCGAGCGCAGCGAATTGGCGACACTGCTGGACGAGGCGCGCCAGGTGGTTCGGAAGCATTTCCACATCGATCTGAAATTCACCGAACCCGAGGAGGTATCGGTGGCGCAATTGCTGGCCGCCATTCCGGCAAAGGCCCTGCGGGCACGCCGCGGCGAGATCTATGATTTCAAGAAGGGAACGGGAGATCGCTCACGCCTGATCCAAGGTCTCGAGCGAACCCTTGAGGAAAGGGTTGTCGACCTCGGCGCAAGCATCGCCTACGCCCGGCCCCATCTCTTGGCCCCGCTAACGGAGCCGACCTTCGCGGCTTTCGCAAAGACCCTGGTGGATACCCATTTGCGGCGCCTGGGGCACTGGCACGGCTTGCGTAGCGCCACGGGTGAACGCGTCATCGACGCAAGCGGGGCCAACGAATGGATCGTCTGGGACCTTCTCGGCTATAGCGGTATGCCCTATGACGTCATCGTCACCAATCAGCTCGTGGCCAGCGCCGAATATGACGATGCCGCCATAAATTCGTCACTGCGCGGCGGCGTCAGCGCGGGCGGCACCAGTTACAACAAATCGGGCCGCTACCGGACCTTTTCCTTTCTCAGCACCTTTCCCTTCAGCGAACACCAAGCCTTGCCCCGAGGCATGGGCGGCACCGCGGATCGCGCCCAGGCGGTGCGCCTGGCCGGCAAATACCTGGCCCATGAAATCGGCCACATGCTGCTGCTGTTGGCCCACCCCTACGGCAATCCGGCCTGCGTCATGCGGCCGGAGCCCTTGTTCGATTTCGCCGCCTGGGCACGCGGTTTGAATGCCTCAAAATGCAAAATCGGCAGCAGCCCGGCCATGAAGCCGGGGGTAGCGAAGATCGGTTTCCGAACGGACTGGTAGGCTACGCCGGAATGGCCAGGCGGTAGAGGCGGCCGGGAATCCAGCCCTGGCTTTCGTGGCGCAGGTCGATGGCCCGGCTTTCCGCGATCGTCATGGCGTGGCGCCCGGCGAGTTCGGCGACATAGGCCTGGGAATGGCCGTAACGGCAGCTCGGGCGCAGCTCGAAGCCAGGGCCGGCGAACTCTTCGACGCTGAAGGCAAGTTCCGCTCCCACCGGCTCGGCGGCCCCGGCCACGGCGGCGAAAACCTCTTCCAGGTCGCCCACGTAGGTGAACACGTCGGTGGCCAAGAAAAGATCGAAACGTTCCCTGGCGCGGCGCAAAAAGGAAACGATGTCGGCACATTCCAGGTGATGGTAGATCTCCCGCCGGCCGGCCTCGGCGATCATCCGGGGGGCCAGGTCGATGCCGATCAGCCGTCCACAGAGATCGCCGAAAGCCGCCCCCGCCAGGCCCGTGCCGCAGCCCAGGTCGAGGGCATTGGCGAAGCGGGCGTCGTCGGGGTAAGAGGCGCGCAATTGCCGCGGCGCGCTGTATTCCAGGCGCTCGACGACGTGCGCCTCGAAATAGCCGGCGTAGTTGTCGAAAAGCTCGCCCACGTAGCTGGCCGGCGGCCGGGGCACGGTCTCACCGGCCAGTGCCGCCCGGGCGAAAACCGCAACCTCGGCCAGCGCGCCCTTGGCTTGCGGCAGCAGCCGATCGTACTCGGCGATCGCTTCTTCGTGGCGGCCGAGCTGCTGCAGGGTCCGCGCCAAACCGTGGCGGGCCGGCAGGAAGTCGGCCTTGGCGGCCAGGATGCGCCGGTATTCTGCCTCGGCTTCGAGGTTCCGGCCCGTGTCCTCCCAGATCCGGACCCGGTTGTAACGCGGCTGGGGCAAGCCGGGCGACGCTTCGAGGGCCTGGCCGAAGAAATCCGCGGCCCTCTCGATGTCGCCCCGCAGACGCCAGACGTTTCCCAGGTTGGTCAGCACCTGAGCCGTTGCCACCACCCCAACGGCCCCACTTGCGGCCCGGGCACGAATCCGTTCGAGGTGGCGCTCCGCCTGGTCCAGCTCGCCAAGCTCGGCATAGAAGGCGCCCAAAAGATTGTTGCCGTCGAAATCGTCCGGGTTGTCGGCCAGCACCCGGGCCAGCAGCTTGACCGCTCCCGCCACGTCCCCCCGGCGATGACGCCCCAGCGCCTTCTTCACCCGCTTGTCGACAACCGCCATGCCGCCATGCTATCGCAAAGCGCCGCCCCCGGTCACAGGCGGTGGTCCAGCCCGAGAAAAAAGGAAGCAAAAGCATGAGCGATCTAGTGCGCAGCGACGAAAACGGCATCGCCACCCTGACCATGAACCGCCCCCAGGTGCGCAACGCCTTGAGCATGGAGATGCGCCAGGACCTCGACCGCCAATTGATGGCCATCGAGCACGATCCCAGCATCCGCTGTGTGGTGATGCGCGGCGAGGGCGAGCACTTCATGGCCGGCGGCGACGTCAAGAGCTTCATGGATTACGCCCGCATGCCGGCCGACGAGCGCCGCACCATGTTCCTGGCCCGGATACATGAGCTGCACACCATCATGTTCACCATCCAGCGCATGAGCCAGCCCATCATCGCCAGCGTGCGCGGCGCCGCGGCCGGGGCCGGCGTCTCCTTCGCGCTCATGTGCGACATGGTGATCGCCAGCGAGGACGCTTTCTTCACGCTGGCCTACAGCGCCATCGGCACCAGCCCCGATGGCTCCTCCACCTACTTCCTGCCGCGTGCCGTGGGCACCAAGAAGGCCATGGAAATCGCCCTCTTGGGCGACCGCTTCACGGCCCAGGAGGCGCTGGAGATGGGGCTGATCAACCGCGTCGTGGCCACCGACGACCTGATCGACGAGACCGCCAAGCTGGCCGCCCGCCTGGCCCAGGGCCCGACCCGGGCCTATGGCAACACCAAGCGCCTGATCCGCAATTCCTTCGACCGCTCGCTGGAGGCCCAACTGCAGGCCGAGGCCGAAGGTTTCGCCGACAGCGCCATGGCCGACGACTGGGTCGAAGGCGTCACGGCCTTCAACGAAAAACGCAAACCCGAATTCAAGGGTTCATGAGAACGGCTTAGAGCGGGGAGCGAGGAGAAGAAGCATGGTCTTCGATCCCCGCATGCCGGAACGCGAGGCCTGTGTTCTGGGCTATCAGCTGGAACGCTGGGCCCGGGAGAAACCAGACCAAACCGCCATCATCTTCCATGGCGGCGAAACCTGGACCTGGGGCGAGACCCTGGAACTGGTCCGCCGGGCGGCCAAGGGCCTCCAGGACATGGGGGTGAAAAAGGGCGAACACGTGCTCTCGTGGCAGCCCAACAACCGCGAAGCGGTTCTCACCTGGTTCGGCCTGAACTATCTCGGCGCCGTCTACGTGCCCATCAACACCGCCTACAAAGGCAATCTGCTGCGGCACCTGGTGGAGCTCTCGGACGCCAGCCTGATCGTCTCTCACGCCGATCTGGCGCCGCGTCTCGACAGCATCGGCAGGGGGCTGCTGAGCGACGCCATCATCACGGGCGGCGAGGCGGCACTTGAGCACCTCACCGTGCATCCCGAATCGGCGCTGCTGCCGAAACAGGGCTTGGCCGAGATGCCTGACCCGGTCGAGCCCTGGGACACCCAGTACATCATCTTCACGTCGGGCACGACCGGGCCCTCGAAGGCGGTGCTGTCGTCCTACGTTCAGGGCTATTCCATGGGGCCCGAGGCGCACCCCTACGTCGAGGAAAGCGACCGCTCATTGGTCAACCTGCCGCTCTTTCACGTTGGCGGCACCATCTACATGGTGATGACGCTTGGGAACGGCGGCTCGTGCTTCGTCGACACCCATTTCAAGACCGAAGAGTTCTGGGACACGGTTCGCACCTACGAGATCACCGCGAGCTGCCTGGTGGCGGCGATGATCCCCTTTCTACTGAAATTGCCGCCCAGCAACCAAGACCTCGACCATCCCATGAAAAAGGCGCTCTGCGTGCCCTGGAACGAGGACGCCATGGCGCTGGGCAAACGCCACGGCATCGACATGCGCACCACCTTCAACATGACGGAGATTTCGGCCTCCATGGTATCGGAATCCTATCCCCCGCAAAGCGGCACCTGCGGCCGTGTTCGGGCCGGCGTCGAAGCCCGGGTGGTGGACGAGAACGACTGCGAGGTGGCACCCGGCCAGACCGGCGAGCTGATCCTGCGCACCGACCGCCCCTGGGCCATGAACCACGGCTATTACAAGAACCCCGAAGCCACGGCGCGGGCCTGGCGCAACGGCTGGTTCCACACCGGCGACGGCTTCTATTACGACGACGAGGGGTATTTCTATTTCGTCGACCGCATCAAGGACGCCATCCGGCGCCGCGGCGAAAATATCTCGTCGTTCGAGGTGGAGAACGAGGTCACCGCCTTTGCCGCCGTCCGCGAGGCCGCCGCCATACCGGTGCCCAGCGAATTGGGCGAGGACGAGGTCATGGTGGTGGTGGCGCCGGTCGAAGGCAGCGAAATCGATCCCCTCGAGCTCTTCCGTTTCCTCGAGCCCCGCATGGCGCATTTCATGCTGCCTAGGTTCGTTCGCATCGTCGACGAATTGCCCAAGACGCCGACCCAGAAGGTGCAAAAGCACCTCTTGAAGGAGCGCGGCGTGACCAACAAGACCTGGGATCGCGAGGCGGCGGGGATCACCGTCAAGCGCGAAAAGATCGGCGCCTGAGGCGAGAGGAAATACCGTGTCGGAGCCATCATCGCGCGATCTCCTGGAGAAAATTGAGGCGGCCAGGGCCCAGGTCATGGACGAGGCCCGGCCCGAGGCCGTGGCCAAGCGCCGCAGCCAGGGCCTGGCCACGGCCCGCGAACGCATCGCCGGCTTGGTGGATGCCGGCAGCTTTCGCGAGATCGGCTCCCTGGTCGAGCCCGACCGCGACAACGAGCTCAACCGGGACCTGGTGGCCCCGGCCGACGGCGCCATCACCGGCAGGGGAATGCTGGAGGGCCGCGAGGCCTGCCTGGTGGCCCACGACTACACCGTCCACGGCGGCTCCGTCGGCGGTGCCGGCGACCGCAAGATGCGGCGGCTGCTTTACTGGGCGGCCGACCGCGGCCTGCCGCTGGTGATGCTGCTGGAGGGCGGCGGGCACCGCATCCAGGACGGCATGAACTCGGCCCATTTCGCCGCCGCCTCGCCGGTCTTCAACGACCTGGCCCGGCTATCGGGCTGGGTGCCGAACGTCGCCGCCATCATGGGCCAGGGCTTCGCCGGCCCCACCAACTTTGCCGCACTGGCCGATTTCGTGGTCATGATCCGGGGCAAATCGACCATGGGCATGGCCGGCCCGGCCCTGGTCAAGGCCGGCACGGGCGAGGAAATTTCCAAGGAAGACCTCGGCGGCGCCAAGCGCCAGGCCGACCAGCAGGGCATCGCCGATCTGGCCGTCGAGACGGAAGAGGAGTGCTACGCGGCGATCCGGAATTTTCTTTCCTACCTGCCGCAAAACGCCACCCAGCCGCCGCCCATCCGCTCTTGCGACGACCCGGCGGAGCGCCGCGACGAGATTCTCCTCGACCTGGTTCCGGCCGACAGCCGCAAGGTCTACGACGTGCGCAAGGTGATCGAGGTCATCGCCGACAGGGACAGCGTCTTCGAGATCAAACCCAAATACGCCCGCAACATCGTCACCTGCTTCGCCCGGCTGGCCGGCCGGCCGGTGGGATTCGTGGCCAACCAGCCCCTGCGCAAGGGCGGAATCTTGGACTCACCGGCGTCGGAGAAAGTGGCGCACTTCATAGCCGTATGCGACGCCTTCGGCCTGCCGCTGGTGTCGCTGATCGACATTCCGGGCTTCGCCATCGGCTCGCCGGCCGAACTCAGCGGGCTCGGCCGGCGCAGCGGACGGCTGATGTTCGAGATGGGCATCGCCACGGTGCCGCTGGTCTCGATCGTGCTGCGCAAGGGCTACGGTGGCGGCTATTACGCCATGGCCGGCGGCCGGGCCTTCGACGCCGATGCCGCCTTCGCCTGGCCCACGGCCGAGATCTGCGCCATGTCGATAGAGGGCGCGGTGGACGTGGCCTACAAGCGCGACTACCAGGCCGCCGCCGACCCCGCCGCCGCCCGCCAGGCCATGATCGAGCGCATCAAAAGCCAGACCGGCGCCACCCTGGCGGCCCGCGATTTCGGCATCGACCAGGTCATCGATCCCCGCGACACGCGCCGCATCTTGATCGAAACCTTCGCATCGTGCCCGCCGCGGCGGCGCGACTCGGGCCCGCCGCGAGTGCGGCCGATTTCGCCGATTTAGGGGCGCGGCCCCCATTTTTGTCATTCTCGCGAAAGCGGGAACCCAGGTTTTGTGCCGTTTATTGCCATCTTCCGCCCACCGCTACCGGGAAAACCCAAACAAACCTGGGTCCCCGCTTTCGCGAGGATGACACCAAGCAAACGAACCCCTACCCCAGCCGCTTGGCGATTTCCTCGATCATGACCTCGCTGGCACCGCCGCCGATGGACATGATGCGGGCGTCGCGCGAGAGGCGTTCGATGGGGCTTTCGCGCATGTAGCCCATGCCGCCGTGGAGCTGCACGCAGTCGTACATGACGCGATTGTTGAGCTCGGCCGCCAGCACCTTGACCATCGAGGTTTCCTTGACGCAATCGATGCCCTGTTCGTCCAGCCAGGCGGCGTGATACATCAACTGCCGCACGGCTTCCAACTCCGCCGCCAGCAGCGAAATCTTGTGGCGCACCACCTGCTGGTCCCAGAGCGTGCCGCCGAAAGCCTGGCGCTGCTTGACCCACTCCAGCGTCAACTCCAGCGCCTTGGCCGACTGCCCGGCGCCAGGTGGCGCCCATGACCAGGCGCTCGTTCTGGAAGTTGTCCATGATGGCGTAGAAGCCCCGGTTTTCCTCGCCCAACAGGTTCTCGGCCGGGATGCGGCAATCATCGAAGGAAAGCTCGGCCGTGTCGGAACAGAGCCAGCCGGTCTTGTCGAGCTTGCGGCTGACCTTGAGGCCCGGCGTTCCCGCCTCGACGATAAAGAGCGAAATACCGCGACTGCCCTTGGCGGACGCGTCGGTGCGGGCGGCGACGATGATGATGTCGCCGTAGACGCCGTTGGTGATGAACATTTTTGCCCCATTGAGCACCCACTCGTCACCCTCGCGAACGGCCTTCGTCTTGAGCCCGGCCACGTCCGAGCCAGCGCCGGGTTCGGTCACGGCGATGGCGCAGACTTTTCGCCCGGCACAGAGGTCAGGCAGGTATTTCTGTTTTTGCGCCTCCGTGCCGCGGCGGCTGATGTGGGTGGCCGAGCAGTCCGTGTGCACGGTTACGGCGGCCGAAAAGCCGCCGAAAGTGGAACGTCCCAACTCTTCGGCCAGCACCATGCTACTCAGCGTTCCCAGCCCGGCGCCGCCGTGTTCCTCCGCATGACGCATGCCAAGAAGGCCAAGCTCGCCCATCTTGACGAAGACTTCGCGCGGTACCTTGCCCGCTTCTTCCCAGGCCGCACCTTCGGGTACCACCTCGGTATCCACGAAGCGGCGCACCTGGTCGCGCAACAGACGGTGCTCAATGCTGATGAATTCGGGATCAAAGGACTGAATGGCACTCATGGCAGGCAAGCTTTCGTTTGGCTGGGGGGAAAGGGGTCAAATATTCGGGCGACATGCAACACAGGTGAGTTAGTAGCACATAGGGCCGGACGAAAGGCCCCGCTCACTCCCTCTCTTCGTCCTTCACGATTTCCTCGCCGACCAGCGCCAGCCGGCATTTCGGGCCGAGCCTGGTGTGGCCTGCCCCCCGAAAACTGGTCCAGCCCGGATGTTAGGATTGGGTTGGCTTGAAGGAGGGCAAAAT
>JASLXG010000080.1 GCA_030740435.1 Alphaproteobacteria bacterium
TGGTCGAGAACTATTTCGCCAAGATCAAGGAATTCCGGGGCATTGCTACGCGCTACGACAAAACCGACACAAGCTATGCCGCAAACTTGAGCCTCGTCGCCACCATCATTGATTTGCGTTAATTGTCAACGGACCCTAGTCGGAACTCCGCGGAACTCCGAATTTGCCTATGCCCGAGGCAGCTCGCGAGCACTTGTTCGAGGGTCTGCATAAGGCGGGGCTGCCACGCTGAGTGTGGCTGGCGGGTCTGGTAACGGCCGGCCCTTTGGGCCAAGCTTCGGCAGCGGCCAAAGGGAGCATTGCCATGACCGAGGCCATCAGGGTGTTCTGGCGACCCGGCTGAAGCAGTTGCCTGCTTCTCAAGGAGTTTCTTTCGGCCCGTGAGGTCGAATTCGAAGCCATCGATGTTTCGCACCCAGAGGGCCGCCAGGCGCTGGCGGCGCTGGGCCTCGACTCGGCCCCGGCGGTGGCCGTCGGCGAACGCGCCATCCATGGCCTCGCGCTGGCCGATGTGCCCGAGTTCGTCGGTCTCGAAGCCGAGCTCGAGGTGCGCCTCTCGCCGGCGGCGCTGCTGGCGCGGCTCGATCTGATCCTGGCGGCGGCCGAGCGCACCCTGCGACAGCTCCCCGAGGCCCACATGGCTGACCTGGTGCCCAGCCGTGACCGCAGCTGGCGGCAACTCGGCTACCACGTCTTCGTCATCGCCGAGGCCTTTTTGGCCGCCACGAAGGGGGCCGAGCTTTCCTACGAAAGCCTGGCCGTGACGCCGCCCGATGAAGTCAGGACCGGTGCCGATGTCGCCGCCTACGGCGCCGACGTGCGCCGGCGCCTGGGTAACTGGAGCTACCCTGGCGGCGAGGGCACGGTGATCCCGACCTATTACGGCGAGCAGACCCTGCATCAGGTGCTGGAGCGCACCACCTGGCATGCGGCCCAGCACGTGCGTCAGTTGGAGAGCTTGCTCGAGGGGCTGGGGATCGAGCCGGATCGCGCGCTCACGGCCGCTGACCTCGAGGGCCTGCCGCTGCCCAGCGAGATCTGGGAAGGCTGAGCGTGATCGTCGATTGCCACGTCAACATCTGGAACCCGGAACACGTGCTGCCGGCCTATACCGAGCAGCTCGGCCGCATCCGCGAGCAGGCCATCCCCGAGCGGGCCGACGCCGACACCATCATCGAGGTTCTCGACGGCATCGACCGGGCCATCGTGTTCACCTTGCGCTACGGCGATACCACCGGCATCGAGGGCGAGGACCGGGTGACGGCCGAGGCGGTGGCGCGCTATCCCGACAAGCTGGTGGGTTTCGCCTACGTCGATCCACGGCGCCCGGGGTATCTCGAGGAACTTGAGTTTGCCATCCAGGAGCTCGGCCTGAAGGGCGTCAAGTACGGACCGATCTACAATGGCGTGGCGCTTGACGATGCCCGCATGGAACCGGTCTACGACTATTGCCTCGAGCACAACCTGCCGCTGACGCTGCACATGGGCACCACCTATACGCGGCTGCATGCCGCCGACCTGGGCCGGCCCATCCACGTCGAGAAACTGGCGCTGAGCCGGCCCGAGCTCAAGATCGTCATGGCCCACATGGCGCACCCCTGGTTCGAGGAATGCGTCGCCGTGATCCGCAAGCAGCCCAACGTCTACGCCGAGATCTCGGCCATCTACTATCGCCGCTGGCAGTTCTACAACGTCATGATGGCGATCCAGGAATACCAGGCCGCGACCAAGGTTTTCTTCGGCAGCGATTATCCCTACTCGACGCCGGCCGAGGGGCTCAGGATGACCCGCGAGGTGCTGCAGGTGGGCGGCCAGGGCGGTATGCCGGCGGTGTCGCCCGAGATCGTCGAGCAGATCATTCACGCCGACCCCTTCGAGCACTGGTGGCACGGCGGTTTCGAGCAGAGTTGAAACACCGGGGAGGATCCAGATGACCCTAGAGACGCCGGACCGCCACGAGATCACGGCCAAGCTCTACGCCTCGGTGCTCAGCGACGTGCTCGATGCCGTGGGGCTCAGGAACCAGGCGCTGAGACCTTTCGTCAGGCCGCTCGACGACACCCTGGTGCTCTTCGGCCGGGCCCGCACCGGGCTTTACATGAACGTCTACGATGCGCCCGAGGGCGAAAATCCTTACGAAGTCGAGATCGCGCTGGTCGACGATCTCAAGCCCGGCGAGGTTGCCGTATTCGGCTGCGAAGGACCGACCGAACGTATCGCGCCCTGGGGCGAGCTCCTGACCACCGCGGCCATGGCCCGGGGTGCCGTGGGCTGCCTCACCGATGGTCTGGTGCGCGACGTGCGCCAGATCCGCGAGCTCGGCTTTGCTGTTTTCCACGGCGGCATCGGCCCCCTCGATTCAGCCGGCCGCGGCCGCATGATGACCATGGACCAGCCGATCGAATGCGGCGGGGTCGGGGTGGCGACGGGCGATTACGTCTTCGGCGACGTCGACGGCGTCGTGGTGATTCCCCAAGATTGCGCTGACGAGGTGTTCGCCAAAGCGCTGGAAAAGGTGGCTGCGGAAAACGCCACCCGCGACGAATTGCTGGCCGGCCGCACCCTGGGCGAGGTCTATGACGAATACGGCGTCTTGTAAGGTCCGGCAACCGATCGGTATATGCCATTGACATATACCGCTACGGCACCGATATTTGTATATACCTTGTGGATATACCTGGAGCGCACGCCATGGTGCAATCAACGGTTTTTACCAACAACAAGAGCCAGGCAATTCGCCTGCCCAAGGCGGTGGCCTTGCCCGACACGGTCAAGCGAGTGGACATCATCAAGCTTGGCCAGGCCCGCCTGATCACTCCGGCGGGTACGTCGTGGGATAACTTTTTCGACGGCCCAACCGCCTCGGAGGATTTCATGACGGACCGGGAGCAGCCGGACGAGCAGGAGCGGGAGGCTTTCTAGGTGTTGCGCTACATGCTCGACACAGACATCTGCATCTACACCATCAACAATCGACCGCCGCATCTTCGAGACACCTTCAACCGGCACAATGAACACTTGAGTCTCTCGGCGGTGAGTCTGGCCGAACTGCAATACGGTGCCGAGAAGTCCTCCATGGCGGAACGCAATCTCGCCGTTGTCGAAAGGTTTGCCACGCGTGTCGAGGTTCTCGCCTTCGATCAAAAGGCAGCCACCCAAAGCGGTCAGATCCGGGCCGAACTGGCAAAGGCCGGAACGCCCATCGGTCCCTATGACGTGATGATCGCCGGACATGCCCGCAGCGAGGGGCTCATCTTGGTGACCAACAACGTCCGCGAATTCTCCCGGGTTGACGGGTTGCGTCTGGAAAACTGGGTGGACTGACCAGCGGCGATCAAGGCACGGGGAGCAGCAAAACATGATTGAGCCCAAGGCGCGCCTGGAAAGCCCGGCGTTGTTGATCGTCGACATGCAGAACGATTTCGTGCGTGAGGGCGCGCCGCTGGAGGTACCTGATGCGCGGGCCACCATCGCCGCCCACCAGGCCCTGATCGCCGCCTTTCGCGAGCGCGCCCGGCCGGTCATCTATACCAAGTTCCTGGCCACGCCCTACCCCTCGCTTTTGTGGAACTGGTCGCCTCAATGCCGGCCCGAGACCAAATGCTGCTGGAAGGGGCATAAGCGCACCTATCAGGACAGCAGCCATGCGCTGGAGTGCAGCGACATCATTGCCGAGATCTACCCCCAACCCGGCGACCCCATCGTCGAGAAATACGGCTATGGCGCCTTTCACGGCACGGCGCTCGCCGACATGCTGCACGCGCTGGGCGTGGGCTCGCTGGCGCTGACCGGAACGGTAACGCAGATCTGCGTCGAGGAAAGCGGCCGCGAGGCCTTCCACCACGGTTTCATGACCACCATGGTGACTGATGCGGTGTCGTCGTTCGCGCCTGATCTGCAGGCCGCAACACTGAAGAATTTCGCCGCTAAATTCGGCTGGGTGGCCGATCACGAGGCCCTTGTCGCGGCTCTCTAAAATTTAGTTAAACCTTTCCAAAACAGAAAGAAACTGGGCATCGGCGCTAATCGAATGGTAACCTTTGTCGGCTAGGGTTGCTCTTTCGATGGCGGCTTTGTGGGTGCCGAAGATGCCAGAATCAATGCACGAAGAGCCGACCCCGGGCATGACGCCCGAGCGCCGGAAATATCTCCAAGAGCTGCAGCGCGGTGGCGGAGATTGCCGGCGCAACAACCGCGTCAGTTGGGATTGCCGGGTGTTGGGCTGGTCCGAGTTCAAATGGCAGGACGGTTACCGGCGCTTCCTGGGGGAAGCCATCACCAACAAAGGCCTCGCCGCCCTGGCCCGCCAAGGTTACGCGCTCTAGCGTTTTTAGAGTTTGATCCCGGCCACCGGGCCACATCAATCTAGCCGCAGATCATCTCCAGGTGCACCGCGATGGCGATGTTGTCGTGGAACAGGAAGCTGTTCGACCAGACCCCGGTGCCGACGTTGAATTCCTTTCGTTGCAGCTCGAATTCGCCGTCGGCGCTGACGTGCTGGCGGCCGTCGGCGGCTTCGGTCAGGCTATAGCGGAAGGGAATGATCAGCGGCCGGCGCACGGATTTCAGCGTCAACTCCCCCTTGACGACAATTTCGCCGCCACCACCCGGGTCGAAAACCGAGGAGGCCAGCACGGCGGTGGGGTGGTTGGCGCTGTCGAGCATGGGCTCGCTTTCGATGAATTCGTCGGACTCGGGATTGCCGGTGTCGACGCTGCGGGTGTCGACGGCGGCCACGGCGGTGCTGCGCTCGGGATGTTCGCCATCGAGAAAAAGCTTGGCCTCGAAGGTCTTGAAGCGGCCGCTGAGCGGCAAGCCGAAGATCTGCCAGGCGGTGAAGCGGACCGAGCTGTTGGCTTGGTCGACGCGGCATGGTGTGGCCGCCAGGCCGGGGGCCGAGATCAGCAGCAGCGCGAACGCTGCCAGCAATAGGGTCTTCATCCGCCCAGCATACGCCGAAGCCCGCCGTCCTTCAGCACAAGTTGACGAAAAAGCGCCGCCACGGTGTGCAGCGCGATCAGCGCCAGCAGGGCATAGACCGTGACTTGGTGGACTTGGCGCAGGATCTCCGCCAGTTCCTTGTCTGGGGCCAGCAGTGGCGGCAGCAGGAAAAATCCAAACAGCCCGACGGCAAAGGCCGAGGCCGAGGTATAGGCCCAGCCACCGGCGATGGCGGCGATCAGGAGCGCATAGAGAGCCAGGTGATTGAGGCGTGCCGCCCGCGCCAGCCAGGGGCTCGGCCCGGCTGGCGGCTCTGGGCTCTGTGGCCAGCCGCTGTAGAGCCGCCAGGGCAGGCGCAGCAGCACGACCATCATGATGGCGACGCCGAGCGAGCGGTGCACGGTCAACAGGATCAGGCGCTCGGGCGAGGCCGGCAGGCCGGCGGCGACGATGGCCGGCGGCACCGACAGCACCAGCAGCCCGAGCGTCAGCCAGTGCCCAAGCCGCGAGATCCGGCCATAGCGCGCGCCGCCGTCACGCCAGATCGCGCCGTGGATTGGCCCTTCACTGGGCATGGTATGGCCCTATCGCTTTCACACCTGATCGTGGCGGAAACAGTCGACAACGTGGTCGTTGACGATGCCCGTGGCCTGCATGAAGGCGTAGCAGATGGTGGGGCCGCAGAAATTGAAGCCGGCGGCCTTGAGGGCCTTGGACATAGCCCGTGACTCGGCCGTTTCGCTGGGAATATCGGCCATCTCACGAAACCGGTTGGCAATGGTGCGGCCCTCGGTGAACTGCCAGATGAAGTCTTCGAAGCTCTGACCGGCCTCGCGGATCTCAAGGTATGCCCGGGCGCTGCGCACCGCCGATTCGACCTTCAGGCGGTTGCGCACGATGCCCTTGTCCTGCATCAGGGATTCGATTTTATTGGGGCCGAAGCGGGCCATCTTTTGGGGCTCGAAGCCGGCGAAGGCGCGGCGGAAGTTGTCGCGCTTGCGCAGGATGGTGAGCCACGAGAGCCCGGCCTGGAAGCCGTCCAGCAGCAGTTTCTCGAAAAGCGCCCGGTCGTCGCGTTCGGGCACGCCCCATTCCTCGTCGTGGTAGGCGACGTAGAGGGCATCATCGCCCGGCCAGGAACAGCGGCCCTCGAGGCCGGCCATGCCGGTCAGGCCGGCTTGTGGTGGACCGCCTCGATCTTGTGGCTCGTGGGGTCGAGGACGAAGGCGGCGTAGTAGTGTTCGTGGTATTGCGGCCTCAACCCCGGTGCGCCGTCGTCCGTGCCGCCGTGGGCGAGCGCAGCGGCGTGAAAGGCGTCGACAGCCGCCCGGTCGGGGGCCAGGAGCGCGATGTGCAGGCCGGGACTGGCCGTGGCCTGGTCGCCGGCGTCGCCGATCCAGAAGCCGGGAAACTTGCTGCCGTAGCCGATGGCCGGGCCGAACTCCACCATGCGCCGGTAGCCGAAGGGCTCCAGCACGGCGTCGTAGAAGGCGGCCGAGGCGGCGAAATCGCCGACTCCGATGGAAACGTGATCGAGCATGACTTATCCCTCCGCAGGGCTATTGGGAATCTCCAGCCAGTCCGGCAGCACCGGCCTGAGGCGGGCACCGGCTGCCGTCATGACGACGCCGGGTCCGGCCAGGTGCTCGAGGCGGATCAGCGCCAGGCCGCGGTCGTCGAGGCCCGAGCGCATCTCACCGGCATTCTTGTCGCCCAGCATGAGCGGCGTGCCGGGCTCGGGCAGCGGGCCTTCCACGTCGACGCGCATCAGGCGCTTGCGGATGGTGCCGCGGTGGTGGGTGCGGGCGGTCAGCTCCTGGCCCACGTAGCAGCCCTTGTCGTAGTCGATGGCATGGAACTCGTCGAAGTTGCACTCCAGCGGGAAGGATTTCTCGATGACGATGTCGCGGCTGCCGTCGGGTACGCCGTGATCCAGGCGAAAGCGTTCGTAGATCTCGGGATCAGTGGCCTCGAACCCGGCCTTGTCCAGCGCCGCCGCGGCATCGCCCGGCACCATCAGGCGCAGGCCGAGCGCCGCCAGGCGGGAATCTACATAGGCCAGGCCGCCGGCAAAGCCCGAGCTCGATCCCTCGGTCACCAGCCCCAGCGCCGTTGCGGCGCCTTCGCCGAAGACCACGGCCACGCGCCACTCGCCGGCCTCGCTGATCTCGACCTTGGCCCGCAGGCGGTACATGGTTAGCCGCTTGACCAGTTCACCCAGCCGACCGGCCTCGACGTCGAGCAGGAAGCCGTCGGCGCGCGCCGGATCGCGGGCCATGAAGAAATCGAACAGGAACTTGCCCTGAGGCGTCAGCAGACAGGCGTAGAGGGTGCGCTCAGGCGTCACCCGGGTGACGTCGTTAGAGACCAGATTTTGCAGATAATCGGCCGCGTCGGGACCACCTAGCGCCACCACGGCGCGGTCCGAAAGCTGGGCGTATTGTGCCGTCATGGCGTTCGTTCCTTTTTCCGCCGGCCTCTGCGGGTCGACGCCGCCCCTTGGCAAGATTCCGCCGCCGGGCTATTAAATCGGCGGTAGCTTGCTACGAGTAGCCCGCCCCGGGTGCCGCGACGGAAGAGGCTGACCATCGTTTGCAGATCCTCTTTATCACCTCGAACCGCCTTGGCGACGCCGTGCTGTCAACGGGGCTTCTGGGCGCCCTCATCGAGCGCCATCCGGAGGCCCGTTTGACCCTCGCCTGCGGGGCGTTGCCGGCGCCGCTGTTTGCCACCATGCCTAATGTTGACCTTGTGCTGCCGTTGGTCAAGCGGCCTTGGGCCGGACATTGGCTGGGCTTGTGGCGCTTGGCGGTGGCCCGGCGCTGGGATCTGGTGGTCGACCTGCGCGCCTCGGCCATCGCCTGGACGCTCTGGGCGGGGCGCCGCCGGGTCCTGGACACGGCAAAATCCAACGCCCCGGTCCATCGCGTGCGCCAGCTCTCCGAACTTTTCGAGCTCGATGAGCCGGCCGCGCCCCGGCTTTGGCTCGATGCCGCCAGTCTTGCCCGGGCCGCCGAACTGGTGCCCGGGCCAGAGGTGATTTGCCTGGCACCCACGGCAAACTGGGGCGGCAAGCGCTGGCCGGCAGAGCACTTCGCCGAACTGGGCCGGCGTCTCGCCGAGCCCGCCGCCGCTATCGCCGTGGTGGCCGCCCCGGGGGAGCGCGAGATGGCGGCGCCGGTGCTGGATTCGGTTCCCCCGGAACGCCTGATCGACCTCGTGGGCACGCAGGAATTGCCGGTGTTGGCCGCCTGCCTGGCCCGCATGAAGCTTTACGTGGGCAACGATTCCGGCCTCATGCACCTAGCGGCGGCGGCCGGCGCCCCGACGCTCGGCCTTTTTGGTCCCAGCCGCGACGTGCATTACGCGCCCTGGGGCGAGGGATGTGCCTTCGTGCGCACGCCGGAGAGCTACGAGGATCTGATCGGCGCGCCGGGTTTCGATCACCGCAGCCAGCAAAGCCTGATGACCTCGCTCGAAGTGGCAACGGTCGAGGCCAAGGCCCGGGAGATGCTGGCGTGACGGCGCCCAAACTCAGCGCCCTGGTGGTGGCGCACAACGAAGAGGCGCAACTGGCGGCCTGCCTCGAGCGCCTGGGCTTCGCCGACGAGATCGTCGTCGTGCTCGACCGCTGCGACGACGCTTCGGCCGCCATTGCCGGAGAGTTCACGGAACGCCTGATCGAGGGTGCCTGGCCGCTGGAGGGCGAACGGCGCAACGCCGGCATCGAGGCCTGCGGCGGCGACTGGGTCATCGAGGTCGACGCCGACGAACGCCTGCCCCAGGCCCTGGCGGTGGAGATCCGCGAGACCATCAGGGACGCCGCGCCGGGGTATTACCTGGTGCCTTTCGACAATTACATCGGCCATCGCCTGGTGCGTTTTGGTTGGGGCGCTTCGTGGGGCGTCTCGGCGGCGCCCAGGCTTTTCAGCCGCGGCGCCAAGCGCTGGGGCAACCAGCGCATCCACCCCTCGCTCGAGCTTTCGGGCCCAAAGCGCTTCCTGCGGAACCGCATGGACCACTACGTCGACCGCGACCTCTCCGACATGCTGGCGCGGCTCGACCGCTACTCCACGGCCCGGGCCAAGGATTTGCGCGACCAGGGTGATATCGGCAGCTTGGCGGGCAACCTGCGCCGGCTGGTCTCCCGCTTCCTCAAGTGCTACCTCGTGCGGCGCGGCTACCGCGAAGGGGCCTGGGGCTTCGCCATCGCCCTGATGGCCGGGCTCTATCCCCTGCTTTCCCACCTCAAGGCGCGGCTGGAGGACTGAGGGTGCGGCTCCTTCAGGCCATGGCGGGGGCGGAGCATGGCGGTGCCGAGGCCTTTTTCGTGCGCCTCGCCATCGCGCTGGAGCGCGCCGGCGTTGAGCAGCGGCTGGTGTTGCGCGGTTATCCCGATCGCCTGGCGAGCCTGCGCGCCGCGAGCATCGAGCCGGTTACGGCACGCTTCGGCGGCCTCTTGGATTTGCGCAGCGGGGGCCGGCTGCGGGCCGAAATCGCCAGCTTTCGCCCCGACGTCGTGCTGACCTGGATGAACCGGGCCAGTGCTTTCTGCCCGACGCCGGCCCGGGCCGGCCACGAATTCGTCTCGGTCGGCCGGCTGGGCGGCTACTACAAGCTCAAGTACTACCGCCGCTGCCGCCACCTGATCGCCAATACCCGCCACATCGCCAGCTACCTGATGGACCAGGGCTGGCCGTCCGAACGCGTCCATTATCTGCCCAACTTCGTGCAGGCCGAGCGGGCGGCGGCCGAGCCCAGGGCGCGCCACCAAACGCCGGACGGCGTGCCGCTGTTGCTGGGGCTGGGCAGGCTGCACCCCAACAAGGCCTTCGACACCCTATTGCGGGCACTGGCGGAGCTTCCCGAAGCCCACCTCTGGTTGGCCGGCGAGGGGCCGGAACAATCCCGGCTCGAGGCGCTCACGCGCGAGCTTGGCCTGGCGGCGCGGGTGCGTTTTCTGGGTTGGCGCGAGGATACGGCGGCGCTTTATGCGGCGGCCGACGTCTTCGTCTGCCCCTCGCGCCACGAGCCGCTGGGCAATGTCGTCATCGAGGCCTGGGCCCAGGGCCTGCCGGTGGTGGCCGCTGCGGCGGCCGGGCCGGCGGCACTGATCGGCGAGGGCGAGAGCGGCCTTTTGGTGCCGGTCGACGATCCCCAAGCCCTGGCGGCGGCGCTGCGGGGGCTGCTGGACGATAGCGGCCTGGCGGCCCGTCTGGCGCAGGGCGGCCTGGCCGCCTACCGGGCCGAATTCAACGAAGACGTCGTGGTGGCCCGGTACCTCGACTTCTTCGCCCGTGTGAGCAAAACCTGATGTGCGGCCTGGCCGGCCTGATGACGCACGACGGCGCGCCGCCCGAGGCCGGCCTGCTGGCCGCGCTTTCGGCGGCGCTGGCCCATCGCGGGCCGGATGGCGAGGGCAGCCATGTTGCCGGCGCTGTCGGGCTGGTGCACCGCCGGCTTGCGATCATCGACCTGGAGACCGGCGCCCAGCCCCTGGGCCTGCCTGGAGGGCCGGTACTGGTGGCCAACGCGGAAATCTACAACTACCTCGAGCTGCGCCGCGAGCTCGGCGAGGAGAACTTTGCCACCAGATCCGACTGCGAACCGGCGCTCCACCTCTACGCCCGCGAGGGCCTCGATTTCTGTCGACGGCTACGCGGCATGTACGCCCTGGCCATTCACGACCCGGTGGCCGGGCGCCTGGTGCTGGCCCGCGATCCCTTCGGCATCAAGCCGCTCTACTACGCCGAAACGGCGCGGGGCTTCGCCTTCGCCTCCGAGCCGCGGGCCTTGCTGGCGGCCGGGCTGGTGACTCCGGCGGTCGACGAGGTGACGCGAGGGGAGTTGCTGGAGCTGCAGTTCACCACCGGACGCCAGACCATCTTCCAGGGCATCATGCGGGTGCTGCCGGGCGAGACCATCGTGGTCGAAGCCGGACGTATCAAGGAACGCCGCAGTCTGGAGGCCCTGCCGCCGGGCGGGCCGGAGCCCTGCGACGAAAGTGCGGCGCTGGCCCGTCTCGACGAAATCCTCGAGGAATCGGTGAGCCTGCATCAGCGTTCCGACGTGCCCTACGCCATGTTCCTCTCCGGTGGCATTGATTCGGCGGCCTTGCTGGCCCTCATGGCACGCCTCGACGATCGCCCGGTGCGGGTCTTCACCGCCGGATTCCCCGGCTCGGCCGTACCCGACGAACGGGCCCAGGCCGATATGCTGGCTCGGCGCCTGGGGGCGGAATCGGTGCCGGTGGCGGTTGCCGCCGGAGATTTCTGGGACCTGCTGCCTGGAATCGCGGCGGCGCTCGACGATCCGGTGGCCGATTATGCCGTGGTGCCGACCTACAAGCTGGGCCAGGTGGCGGCGGCCGACTTCAAGGTGGTGCTGACGGGCGAGGGCGGCGACGAGCTGTTTGCCGGCTACGGCCGCTATCGCAGCCAGCGCCGGCCGCGCTGGCTGGGCGGGCGCCGGCCCAGGCGGCGCGGCAGCTTCGACGATCTCGACGTGTTGCGCCACGACACCTCGGGCTGGCGCGGCGGCATCGTCGAGGCCGAGCGCCTGGCCGCCGGCGGCGGGCGCAGCAAGCTGCAAGCGGCCCAGGCCGTCGATTGCGCCGATTGGCTGGCCCACGACTTGCTGCTCAAGCTCGACCGCTGCCTCATGGCGCATGGCCTCGAGGGCCGCGTGCCGCTGTTGGATCGGGCCGTGGCCGAGTTCGCCTTTGCCCTACCCGATCGGCTCAAGCTCAGGCGCCGGTTGGGCAAGTACCTGCTGCGCCGCTGGCTTTCCGATCACCTGCCCGAGGCGTTGCCCTTCAGTCGCAAGCGCGGCTTCACGGTGCCGGTGGGCGAATGGATCGCGGCCCGCGGTGCCGACGTGGGGCCCTTGGTGGCGGCCCAGCCCGGAATTGCCGAGATCGCCCGGCCGGACCGGGTGGCGGCGCTGTTCATGAGCCGCGACCGGCGCCAGGGTTTTGCCGCCTGGACGCTACTTTTTTACGCCCTTTGGCACCAGATCCATATCCTGGGGTGCGATCCGGCCGGCGACGTGGCAGCAGTGCTCTCAGAAAGGCGTTAGATAGGACCAGCCGATGCCGAATTTCGACCTTCTCATCCGCCAGGGCACGCTGGTCACCCCGTCCGGGGTGGGGCAGGGCGACGTCGGCATTCGTGGAGGCCGCATCGCGGCCATCGGCGAGCTCGACCCGGCCGAGGCCGGCGAGACAATCGAGGCGCTGGGGCTGCACGTGCTGCCCGGTGTCATCGACACCCAGGTGCATTTCCGCGAGCCCGGCGCCGAGCACAAGGAAGACCTCGAACACGGCCTGAAGGGCGCCGCGCTGGGCGGCGTCACGGCGGTTTTCGAGATGCCCAACACCTCGCCCCTGACCACCGACGCCGAACGCCTGGCTGACAAGATCGCCCGCGCCGGAGCCCGTGCGGCCTGCGATTTTGCTTTCTACGTCGGCGCCACGCCCGACAACGTGGGCCAGCTGGCCGCCCTCGAACGGCGGCCCGGATGCTGCGGCGTCAAGGTTTTCATGGGATCCTCGACCGGCGATCTGCTGATCGAGGACGACGACACCTTGCGGGCGGTGCTGGCCAGCGGCAGCCGCCGCGTCGCCGTCCATGCGGAGGACGAAAGCCGGCTGCGTGAACGCCGCGCCATTGCCGAGGAGAGCGGTGATGTAGCGGCCCACGCCGAATGGCGTGACGCCGAGACCGCCTTCCGTGCCACCCGGCGGTTGCTGGAGCTGAGCCGGGAAACCGGCCGCCGGGTACATGCCCTGCATATCACCACCGCGGCCGAGATGGAGCTGCTGGCCGCCGCCAAGGACCTGGTCAGCGTCGAGGTGACGCCCCAGCACCTGACGCTCTCGGCGCCGGAATGTTTCCAGCGCCTGGGCAGCCGGGCCCAGATGAACCCACCGATCCGCGAGGCAGCCGAACAGGCGGCGTTGTGGCGGGCTGTGGCCGACGGCACCGTCGACATCGTCGGCTCCGACCACGCGCCGCACACGCTGGAGGAAAAGGCCAAGCCTTATCCCCAAAGCCCGTCGGGCATGCCCGGCGTGCAGACGCTCTTGCCTGTGCTGCTCGACCACGTCAATGCCGGCCGCCTCAGCCTGCAGCGCCTGGTCGACCTGGTCTCGGCCGGCCCGGCCCGGCTTTTCGGCATCATCGGCCGGGGCCGCCTGGCGGTGGGTTATGAGGGCAGCCTGACGCTGGTCGACATGGGGGCGCGGCGCGAGATCGAGGAGAGCTGGATCGCCAGCCGCTGCGGCTGGACGCCCTTTGCCGGCATGACGGTCCAGGGCTGGCCCCGGGCCACGCTGATCCGCGGCCAGGTGGTGATGCAGGACGATGAGCTTTTGGGCCTGCCGGCCGGCCAGGCGCTCAGGTTTTTCGAGGGCGATGCGGCGTAGCGGCTGAACCCTACTCCTGGCCGCCCGACAGGAACAACCTGAGCAGCGAGCGGCTTTCCTTCTGTTCATGGTCCGCTTCGCTTTCGGCCTCGGCGATGCCCATGATCTGGCGCACGTTGGATTCGCGCACCGATCCGATCAGGCGCTTCCAGGCGGCGCTGTCGAAGATCGGCGCGTTGCCGCTTTTGATGGCCTCGGCGAATTCCTCGAAGCGCTGCTTGCCGAGAAAGTATTGCGTCAGGCCCAGTGAGTAGGCGAACTCGTGCTCGCTCTGGGGCACGAACTCGCACTTGGCGCATTCGCGGAAAGCGTTTTCCTTGAAGTTGCCGCACTTCATGCAGAGCGCGTTATCCGTGGCACCTTGCTTTTATCGTTTTCCCTTAGATCGCGCGGGCCACGAGTTCCTTCATGATCTCGTTGGAGCCGCCGTAGATCTTCTGCACCCGGGCGTCGGCGTACATGCGGGCGATGGGGTATTCCAGCATGTAGCCGTAGCCGCCGTGGAGCTGCAAGCACTCGTCGATTATCTCGCACTGGGTCTCTGTGGTCCACCATTTGGCCATGGCGGCGGTGGCCACGTCGAGGTTTCCGGCCAGGTGACGCATCAGCAAGTCGTCGAAGAAAACCCGGGCGACGTGGGCCTTGGTCTTGCACTCGGCCAGCTTGAAGCGGGTGTTCTGGAACTCCAACAGCGTCTTGCCGAAGGCCTTGCGCTGCTTGACGTAGTCGGACGTCACCTCGATCGCGCGTTCCATTGAGGCGACCGCCCGCGAGGCCACCAAGAGGCGCTCCTGGGGCAACTGTTGCATCAATTGATAGAACCCCTGCCCCTCCTCGCCACCCAGCAGGTTGCCGGCCGGCACGCGCACGTCGTCGAAGAAAAGTTCCGCCGTGTCCTGGGCCTTGAGGCCGATCTTCTCCAGCACCCGGCCGCAGCGATAGCCCTCGGCGTCTTTGGTCTCGACCACCACCAGCGAGACTCCCTTGGCGCCCTCGGTCTTGTCGGTCTTGGCCACAACGATGACCAGATCGGCATGGAAGCCGTTGGTGATGAAGGTCTTGGAGCCGTTGATGAGGTATTCGTTGCCGTCCGCGAGCGCCGTGGTGCGCACGCCCTGGAGGTCGGACCCGGTGCCCGGCTCGGTCATGGCGATGGCGCAGACGAGATCGCCCGAGGCCATCCCTGGCAGCCAGCGCTGGCGCTGCTCCTCGCTGCCGTAGCGATAGATGTAGTGCGCCGCGATGCCGCTGTGGACGGAATTCCCCAGCGCCGCACCAGTCATGGTCTGGGCTTCGACAAGCACGATCTCGTGGGCGAAGCTGGCCCCGCCGCCGCCGTATTCCTCGGGAATGCTGGCGCACAACATGCCGGCCGCGCCGGCCGTGCGCCAGGCTTCGCGGTCGATGTAGCCCTGCTTTTGCCAGCGCTCGTCGTGCGGCACGAATTCGCGCTCGAACATGGTGGTGACGGCGTCGCGCAGGATGTCGAGCTCTTCGTTGCGCCAGGGCGAGGTGTAGGGTTCCATGATCCGGGCTCCCTACATCAAAAGCCCGCCGGAGCAAACCAGCACCTGGCCGCTGATGTAGTCCGATTCGGGCGCACAGAACAAATAAATGGCACCGGCCGCGTCCTCCGGCGCGCCGGGGCGGCCCAGCGGTACCATCTGGGTAATGGCATCCATCAGGCCGGGGTTGATGCCGACCTTGATTTCCTCGCCCTCGATCTCGATGCTCTTCGGATCGGCCTCGATTTTCTCGGTCAAGCGGGTCTCGATCAGGCCGAAGGCGACGCAGTTGACGGTAACGTTGTAGCGCCCCCATTCCTTGCACATGGTGCGCGTCATGCCGATGATGCCGGCCTTGCCGGCGGCGTAGTTGATCTGGCCGGCGTTGCCGAAAAGCCCGGCCACCGAGGAGATGTTGACCACCTTGCGGGTCACCCGGCGGCCTTCCTGGGTTTCTTTCTTGGCGGCGATGCGAATCGGTTCGGCGGCCGCCCGCATGATGCGGAAGGGCGCCGTCAGGTGGACGTCGATCATGGCCTGGAACTGCTCGTCGCTCATCTTGTGGACCACGTTGTCCCAGGTATAGCCGGCGTTGTTGACGATGATGTCGAGGCCGCCGAAGTTGTCCAGCGCGCACTCGACAAAGCGTTCGCCGAAGTCGGGCTCGGTGACGTTGCCGTTGCAGGCCACGGCCTCGCCGCCCGCCGCCTCAACGGCGGCCAGGGTCTCGGCCGCCGATTCCGCGTCGAGGTCGTTGATCACCACACGGGCGCCTTCCTGGGCCAGCTTGAGGGCCACGGCGCGGCCGATGCCGCGGCCCGAGCCCGAAATCAGCGCGACTTTTCCGTCCAACTTGCTCATCTTGTTTTCTCCGTCCTCAGGCTTTCTGGTACATGGTCACGACGCAGGCGCTGCCCAGACCTAAATTGTGCTGCAACGCCGTGCGGGCGCCCTCGACCTGGCGGGCACCGGATTGGCCGCGCAACTGGCTGACCAACTCGAAACACTGGGCCAGGCCGGTGGCGCCCAGCGGATGCCCCTTGGAGAGCAAACCGCCCGAGGGGTTGGTGACGACCTGGCCGCCGTAGGTGTTGTCGCCATCCCAGACGAATTTTTCGGCCTCGCCCTCGGCCGCCAGGCCCAGCGATTCGTAGGTGATGACTTCGTTGGTGGTGAAGCAGTCGTGCAGCTCGACCACGTCCACTTCCTCGGGACCGACGCCGGCTTCCTCGAAGACCTGCGCCGCCGCCGTGCTGGCCAGGTCGGCACCGACCAGCTTGCGCATGGAGCGGTCGTCGAAGGTCGAGGGGAAGTCGGACGTCATGGCTTGGCCGCTGATCACCACCGAGGTGTCGAGCCCATGGCGCTTGGCAAAGCTTTGCGAACAGACCACGGCCGCCGCCGCGCCGCAGGTCGGCGGGCAGCACTGCAGCCGCGTCAGCATGCCGGCCATGCGCGGCGAAGCCATCACCTCTTCGACACTGAGCGGGGTGCGGAAGATGGCGCGCTCGTTGTGTTCGGCGTGATGGCTGGCCTTGGCCCGGACCTTGGCGAAGGTCTCGCCGCGGGCGCCGTGCCGCGCCATGTATTCGTCACCCAGCGCGCCAAACAGCCTCAGTGTTATCGGCGCCTCGCCCGGTCCGTTGATTTCCTCGGCATGATCCGTGAAACGCTCCAGCGGGTTCGGCCGATCCTCGAAAACGGCGCCCAGGGCGCCAGGGTTCATCTGCTCGAAGCCCACCGCCAGGGCACAATCGACAGTGCCGGAGGCCACGGCCTGGCGAGCGAGAAAGAGCGCCGTCGAGCCGGTCGAGCAGTTGTTGTTGACGTTGACGATGGGGATGCCGGTCAAGCCGATGTCGTAAAGCGCCGCCTGGCCACAGGTGCTGTCGCCGTAGACGAACTCGGCGTAGGCCTGCTGCACCAGGGCGTAGTCGAGGCCGGCGTCAGCCAGCGCCAGCCGCGCCGCCTCGGCCCCCATCACGGCGTAGGGCTCGCTCTGGCCCGGTTTGACGAAGGAGATCATGCCGACACCGGCGACGTTGACCTTGTTCATGATCGGACTCCTGTTTGACCTGATCCTAGCCTATTCCGTTACCTCACTTCGAGCTTGACCTCCCCCAGGCCCTCGGCGGCGTAAACAATGCTGTCGCCGGCCTCGGGGTAACGCGTCGCCATGATGGAGCCGGTGATGATCAGCTCGCCCGCCAGAATGCCGCGGTCGCGCCCGGCCAGGTTGTTGGCGAGCCAGGCCATGACCTCGAAGGGGTGACCCATGACGGCGCCCAGCGGCCCATCATCGATGGCCTCGCCGCTGATCGTCAGATTTCCGCGGCCGCTCTCGAAGTCGATGCTCTGCCAGTCGCTGACTTCCGGGCCCAACACCACACCGGCATTCCAGGCGTTGTCGGCGGCCAGCAGCACGGCACCGGTCTCGAGATAGTCGGCCCGGCGGTCGTCGACCAGCTCGAAAGCCGCCTGGCAGGTGGCCACGGCGGCAGCCACGCTGGCCCGGTCGTGAGGGGCGGCGGCGGCCGTCAGATCGGCGCCCAGCCGCACGGCAAGCTCGCATTCGATGCCGAATCCAAGAAAGTCGCGGCGCCGCACCACCAGCGGCGATTGGTGCAGGTCGGCGGCCAGCAGCACGCCCGCCACCGGCCCGTCGGCGCCCAGCATCTGCTGCATGACTTTTGACGAGAGCGCGATCTTGTGGCCGCCCACGGCCGAGGCCCGCGCCGCCAGCAGCAATTCGACCAGTTGATCCTGGATGGCATAGGCGGCGTCGAAATCGGCCGGCCTGAGGTCGGCGGGCGGCAGGCTGAATTTCTCGCGCCGTTGGCGCCCGTCGAAGAGAAATTCCGCTGCCTTAGCCGCCGTTAGCTTGTCCATAGCCGCTTCTCCCTGGTGCCCGCCCCTATGCTAGCATGGGGAAAATCGAAGTCGGCCAACAGGGAGAAATAATCATGACCGCAGCGCTCAACGTCACCGTCGAGGGCATCACTGACGGCCAACGCATTCCCGAGGAATTTGCTTTCTGCATCCCCGACGACCCCGGCCCCACCACCATGGGCGCCAACAAGAGCCCCGCCATGATTTGGTCGGGCGCCCCCGAGGGCACCAAGTCCTACGCCATCATCTGCCACGACAGGGACGTGCCCACGGTGTTCGACGACGTCAACCAGGAAGGCAAGACCATCCCGGCCAGCCTGGCCCGCATGGACTTCTTCCACTGGGTGCTGGTCGATATCCCGGCCGCCACCACAAGCCTGGCGGCCGAGGCCGAATCGGCGGGCATCGAGCCCGGCGGCAAGGCCACCGGCGCTTCCGCCAACGGGCTTCGCGGCAAGAACAATTTCGGCGACTTCTTCGCCGGCGATGCCGACATGGCCGGCGACTACGGCGGCTACGACGGCCCCTGCCCGCCCTGGAACGACGAGATCATCCACCATTACGTTTTCACGGTGTTTGCCCTGGACGTCGAAAGCCTGGGGCTGGATGGCCTCTTCGGCGGGCCCGAGGCTCGCGAGGCCATGGCGGGGCATGTGCTGGCCGAGGGGCAGGTGGTCGGGACGTATACGTTGAACCCGAGTTTGCTTTAGATACGGCGCTCCCTGCCTTTGCCGGGCCTCGCGTGCGGGGCAGGGCGGAAGGTCGGTGCCGATTTTCGTTGCCCCCTGGACAGCTTCGGGTTTTGGCGGCCCGCTGGTTGTTCCAGAGCAATTGCTCAAGCCATGAATCCGCACCCAGTCAGGTCCGCTTCACCCTCAAGTCCGGCGAAATGTCGGCGGGCTCCAAACGACGCGATTGACCTTGGCTGTGTAGAAACGTCACGGCTGATCCGGCGTGTATACGGGAAGTTCAGAATGACGGGCAGGCGACGGGATTTTCGTATTTTGGTCTCTGGAACGGGCACAGTTCGGTCTCTGCCGGTTTGGTGGCCGGTTTTGCGGGCTTGAGGCAAGCAGAATCGGGCGCCCTACGCCCGCATGGCCTGCAACAACGGTCCGGTGCCCAAGATATTCATAACCCGGGTGAGATTGTAGGCCAGCACGTGCAGCGCCATCTCGGTACGCACGTTGCCGAGCCTCTTCATGAGAAAGTGTGTGGCGCCCATCCGCGCCTTGATCGTACCGAAGGGATGCTCGACGGTCTCACGGCGCCGGCGCATGGCCTGCGGGTCGCTATCGAGCCGGTGCTGGACTTCATCGAGAAGTTGTTCGTGTTCCCATCGGCTGATCCGGCGTTGCTTGCTCGTGGTGCAGCGATCCTTGACGGCGCAGCTCGGGCAGACCCTGCTCCAGTAGCGGCGTATGCGCAGCCCCTTCTCCTCGCTCGTGAAAGTGTACTTTAAGCGTTCTCCGGCAGGACAGACGTAGACATCCTCGGTGGCAACATAACGGAAGTCCTGTTTGACAAAGCGGCCCTTGGATCTGTTGCCCGATGTCATTGGCTTGGGCAGCGTCACGGTGATGTCCGCCTCGGCACAGGCCAGGATTTCCCCGCTGCTGAAGTAGCCCCGGTCGGCGACAACATCGAGCCGCTCCGTCCCGAATACCGCCTTCGTCCGCTTCGCCATGCGAGCCAGTTGCGCGCGGTCGGAGCCCGTCGTTGTCAAATCATGGCTGACAATGAGGTGGTGCGTGGTATCCACCGCTGTCTGGACGTTGTAGCCGACAACGCCCGAGCCCCTGCCGCTCGTCGCCATCGACCGCGCGTCGGGGTCGGTTAGCGAAACCTGTTGCTCGGGCCTGTCGAGCATCTCGGCATTGAGATTTTCAAGGCGTCCCATCTCGTCTTTCAACTTGTCGATCTTCTCCGTCAGCCGGGCCACCTTGCTCTCCAGAGCCGCTGTCGGTTCCTGACGGTCAGCGCTATCCAATTGGTGCAGATATCGCGCCACGCTCTCCTCGATCTGGGCCATGCGTCTTTGCATCTTGGCCCGGGTGAAATTGCGGTCACGGTTGTTCACCGCCTTGAACTTGCTGCCGTCGATGGCGACACTCGCCTCGGCCAACAGCCCGACCGTACGGCAGAGTTCCACAAACCGGGCACAGACCTTGCGGATCGCCGGCCCGTTGTCCTTTCGGAAGTTGGCAATCGTCTTGTGGTCCGGAACAAGGCGCCCCACCAGCCACATGACCTCAACGTTGCGGGCTGCTTCGCGCTCCAAGCGACGGCTCGACTGTACCCGGTTCAGGTATCCGTAGATGTAGAGCTTTAGAAGGACCGACGGATGGTACGACGGTCGTCCCGTCGAACATGGATCAACACTCTCGAAACCAAGATCGCGTAGATCAAGCTCATCGACGAACACGTCGACCACACGAACCGGATTATCACTGTGGACAAAGTCGTCCAGGCTCTCTGGCAGCAAAGTCGCCTGGCCCCGCTCAACACCCTCGACGAAACGCTTCATCACATCCCCCGGCCAATTGCCACAGGAATCATAACAGCGAAGGCGTTTTTACACAGCCAAGACCCATAGCCGACTTCGCGTCCGATAGACTCCTGCCCGAAACGACAATAAACTTCCTCTCCCCGTGCGCGTTCATTGGGAGGCCGCAGGGCAAATCAAAATGTTGCTCGAAAATTCGCCACGAATTTGGCTGCCGACATGGCGGGCTATACCAAGCTTCCGCTGGTGCCTGACGTCAAGACCCAGCTCTCGGACCACGCCACCGCCAAGGCGCTGGCCGGTCTGTTTCACTACCTGGCCCGCGAGGAAGCCGAAATCCGCAAGAACCCGGCCAAACGCACGACCGAGATCCTGAGCCGGGTTTTCGGTGGATAGGAAATGTTGGGGGAATACTTATGATCCGTCTGGCTGCCAGTCAAACCACTCTAATGGTTTTCAGTCTATTAATCTTGCTTGGCGTGTTAGGCATCATGACGGAGCAGCTCAGATTTCTGCTGGCTAATCATCAGCTTGATTTCATTCCGTCCGAAATAGACCTGGAAGAGGATATCGCAATACTGATAGTGGCTTTCGGCGTGCTTTTGGAACATCGATTTTGGCTGCTGGAGCGAATTTACCCCAACGGTGTTCCTGCCCCTGTCCAGAAACTGGACTTGTATTCGCAGAAATTCGGTATTTTTCTGATTATTATCGCCGTCATTATTGAATGCTTTGATATGGCGTTTCTTGCTTTGAATATCTGGGGTTTTGATCATTCCGGCTTGAAATACTTTGAGATTTCCCTACTCTTTTCCGCAAATGTCGTGGCATCTTTCAGCATTGCAAGATATTGCTTCAAAATATTACTGAACCGAACCGTGCCGGGATAATTGGCGCTTAAGTATCTGCTCAGGCGCCAGGGGCGCTACTTTCTCGAGAGCTACATGGCCGGCGGCGCCAGGGGCATTTTTGGCGAGGCGCCATTTGGTCTTGTTATCGGTGTTCAGGTATTTGGCCCTCCCTTGCTCTTGGTCACGGTAGCTGTCGTCGGTGAAGATGGTCCTTCTGCACTGGCGATGCTGGAAACACATCCGGTGGATGCTGTG
>JASLXG010000081.1 GCA_030740435.1 Alphaproteobacteria bacterium
CCGTCGGCCTAGCCCGCATTTTTCACCGGGTCATGGCCTGCGCGGCGCTGTCGCGCCGACAGGGTAGGAGCGCTGCGCCGCGCGATGTGGGACATCGGGCAAGCAGCGCGACACACCCTGTCGGTGCGACAGCGCCGCCCGCAGGGTCGCCCCCAGGCGCGCGCCCGCTACGGAAAAGACCGAAGCGCGTAGTCCCACTACGCTCTTCGATCTTTTCCTTCCGGATCGCATCACCTGGGGGCGACGCAGGCCGTGACCCGGTGAGAAATGCGGGCTAGCCGCCGGCGCCCGCCGCTGCCGGCAAGGTGAAGACGAAGGCGGCGCCCGGACCCTCTCCTGCGCCGATCTGAAGCGTGCCGCCGTGCTCCTCGATGATGCTGCGGCAGAGCGACAGGCCAAGCCCCGTGCCCTCGCTCTTGGTGGTGAAAAAGGGCTCGAAAACGAGACCGTCGGGCAGCCCGGAGAGCCCGCCACCGGTGTCGCGCACCGTGACCTGAACCTGGCCCGGCTCGGCTTGCCCGGTGGGCCCGGTGGCGATAATCAAGCGCCGTGTGGCGGTGTTGTTCTCATCCATGGCTTCCATGCCGTTGCGCGCCAGATTGAGGACGACCTGCTGGATCTGCACCGGATCGGCCCAGACCGGCGGCAGCGCCTGGGCAAAGTCGAGCTCGACGGCAACGCCAAAGCGCCGCGCCTCGACCTCGAGCAGCACCAGCGCCTCGTCGATCACGGCATTGAGATCGACGGCCTGATGCTCCGGCTGCTCGCGACGGGCAAAGCCCCGCATGCGGCGAATGACCTCGCCGGCGCGCTCGGCCTGGCCCAGGATCTTGTCGATGGCCTCGTGGATTTCGGCCGGCGTGCCGGGGTGGTGTTCAAGGCGCCGGCTGCAGCCGTGGGCATAATTCATGATGGCGGCCAGCGGCTGGTTGAGCTCGTGGGCCAGCTCGGTGGCCATCTCGCCCATCATGCCCAGGCGGTGAACGTGCGCCAGTTCGGCCTGGCGGCTCTGCGAGAGCTCCTCGCGGCGCTGGCGCTCCGAGATGTCCTGGGCCGTGCCGGTGGTGCCGATTACCTTGCCGGCGTCGTCCCGGACTGCCACGGCATTGAACATCATGGGAACGTACGTGCCGTCCTTGTGGCGGTAGGCGGTCTCGTAGCTGAACAGCGGCTGGCCCTGCTTGACGGCCGCGAAGACGGACATGTCCTTGGCCGCCTGCTGCGCCGTCTTGAATTCGGCCAGCGAGCGGCCCAGCATTTCCTCGGGTCGGTATCCCAGGATGGCCAGCGCGGCGTTGCGGTTGACGAAGGTGAAGCGGCCCTCGCCATCGACCGACCAGATCAGGTCATGGCTGGTTTCAACCAGGTTGCGGTAGCGGGTCTCGCTGGCCGCCAGGGCCTGGTCGCTGCGCTTGCGCTCGCTGACGTCGCGGGCGACGCCGCGATGGCCCAGTAATTCGCCCGCCAGCGAAAACACCGGCGCGCCGCTGACGGCCAGCCAGATGGTGCTGCCGTCGGGCCGGGTGAATTCCTGCTCGAACTCCTGGAAACGGGAATAGTCCGAAGTCGCCGCCCGGATGCGCTCGGCCGCCTCGGCACGCTGTTCGGGAGCGATGAAGTCCAGGAGTGCGCTGTCGAGCACCTCCGCCACGCCGACCCCCAGAGCCTCGCTGACATTTTCCGAGATATAGGTGTAGCGGCCTTGGTTATCGACCTCCCAAACGACCTCGCTGACCGCCTCCACGATCGCCTGGAACTGCTGCCGGCTGTGGTCGAGCGCCCGCCGGGCCGAACGCTCGCGCCGCGTCGTGATGGTCAGCCAGAGCAGCGGCGGCGCCATGGCAAGAGCCGCGAAGACGAGGCTGGTGACCACGAACTCCCAGCGTTCGGAAATCGCCTCGGGCTCCATCTCGCCGTAAAGGGCGCCGAGCACCACCTCCTCCAGCCCGAATTCCCAAACCAGTGCCAGCCCCAGCACTCCGGCCAAGGTGGTGAGGCCGATCAGCAGGGCCCGCGGCGAGCTGCCCTCCGGCGATGCGATCTCAGGCCTCACCGGCGGCTTGCGCCTCGGGCGCGAAAGCACGCAGCGCTTGCTTGAGAAGTTCCATCACCTCGTCGACCTCGGCCTCGGTGATGATCAGCGGCGGCGTAAGCAAAAAGAAGTCGCCGTAGGCGCCCTCCAGCACGCGCCGCGAATAGATGATCAGGCCGCGATCATAAGCCTCCTGGACGATGCGCTGGTGGGCGTTGAGCTGGTTGGGCAGCGGCTTCCCCGTGGCCCGGTCGGCGATGACGTCGAAGCCCAGCATCAGGCCCCTGCCGCGCACTTCGCCGATGAAGGGGAACTCGTCGAGCAGGGTCTGCAGCTGCGCCATGAAGTAGGCCCCGGTGCGCCCGGCGTTGCCCCAAAGATCGTGGTCCAGGTGCTCCTGGATCACGGCGCCTGCCACGGCGCAGGCCAGCGGGCTGGCGGAATAGGTGTGGGCGTGGATGTAACCCCCGGCGGCGTCGATGGCGTCGGCGATGCCGGCCGAGGTCATGATGGCGCCGAAGGGCACGTAGCCCGAGGCCAGACCCTTGGCCAGCACCACGATGTCGGGCGTGAGGTTCCAGTGCTCGGCGGCCAGGAAGGTGCCGGTGCGGCCGGCCCCGCACATGACCTCGTCGAGGATCAGCAGCACGCCATACTTGTCGCAGATCTGGCGCACCCGGGCGTAGTAGGAATCGGGCGCCACCAGGGCCCCGGTCGAAGCGCCGCCGATGGTCTCCATGATGAAGGCGAGCACGCTTTCCGGCCCCTGGGCGACGATCTCGCGTTCCAGCATGTCGGCGTATTCCAGCCCGCTTTCCGCCAGGCTCTGGCCGGCCGGGCGGTAGGCGCTGAAGGGCGCCGGGATCTTGGGCCAGATCGGCATCATGGGGGCAAAGGGGCCGGCCATCATGGGATCGCCCGTGCAGGCCAGCGCGCCCAGCGTCGAGCCGTGGTAGGCCGGCAGGCGCGAGATCATCTTGTAACGCGAGCCCTGACCAATCGCGACCGCGTGCTGGCGAGCCAGCTTGATGGCCGCCTCGACGGCCTCCGAGCCGCCCGAGCAAAAGAAGGCTCGGTCCAGCCCCTCAGGCGCCAGTTCGGCCATCAGGTCCGCCAGGTCCTCGGCCGGCTCATTACGAAAGTGGGAACGAAAAGCAAAACTGATCTTCTCTGCCTGGGCCAGCATGACCTGGCGCACGCGTTCGTTGCCGTGGCCGATGTTGCAGGTCTGGGGCCCGGCCGAGGCATCGATGTAGCGCTTGCCGTCCTGATCCCAGACGTGGATGCCACGGCCGCGCTCGACGAAGGGCCGGTCGGGGACGGGCCAGAACAGCATATTGCTGGGGCGGTTGGCGCCGCGGTGCGCTGGGGCTTGGGCCATGGTGGTCTCCTCGGGCGTGGGCATTGACCCGCCAGTGTAGCCTGAGGCTCGCGAAGGGAGTAGATTCCCGGGAGCAACGATGGAGGGGGCGATGAGCGAACAGATCTGGCTGAAGGCCTACCCTGAGAATATCGACTGGCAGGCGGAGATTCCCGTCAAGCCGCTTTATGCCCTGCTCGACGACAGCGTCGACAGGTTTCCGCAAAATCCCTTTCTCGACTTCCTGGGCAAGAAATATAGCTACGGCGAGGTCGGCGACATGGTGCGCCGCGCCGCCGCCGGCTTCCAGAAGCTGGGCGTCGGCAAGGGCACCAAGGTGGGGCTCTTCCTGCCCAACTGCCCGCAGTTCGTGGTTTGCTTTTTCGGCATCCTCAAGGCCGGCGGCACGGTGGTCAACTACAGCCCTCTCTATGCCGAGGACCAGTTGCTGCACCAGATCGAGGACAGCCAGACCGACATCATGGTGACGCTGAACCTGGAAGCGCTCTATCCCAAGATGAAGGCCATGCTGGAGAAGACCCGGGTCAAGACGCTGATCATCGGCACCATGCCCGAGGTGCTGCCCTTTCCCAAGAGCCTGCTCTTCCCGCTGGTCAAACGGGCCGACGTGGCCGACGTTCCCGACGACAGCCGCCACGTCGCTTTCGCCCAGCTCTTGAACAACGACGGCACCTTCGAGCCGGCCACCATCGATCCCGCCAGCGACGTCGCGGTGTTGCAATACACCGGCGGCACCACCGGCGTCTCCAAGGGCGCCATGCTCAGCCACGCCAACCTCTACGCCAACACCGTGCAGGGCGCGCTCTGGTTCGAGGGCCTCGAGATGGGCCGGGAACGTATGATGGGCGTGCTGCCCTTCTTCCACGTCTTCGCCATGTCGGTGGTGATGAACCTGAGCGTCTACATCGGCGCCGAGATCGTCATGCACCCGCGCTTCGAGCTCGAGCCAGTGCTCAAGGATCTGAGCAAAAAACGGCCGACGCTGTTTCCCGGCGTGCCCACCATGTACACCGCCATCAACCACCATCCCGACCTGGCGAGCTACGACCTGACCTCGATCAAGTTCTGCCTCTCGGGCGGTGCGCCGCTGCCGGTCGAGGTCAAGCAGCGCTTCGAGGAGCTCACCGGGGCCAGCCTGCGCGAGGGCTACGGCCTTACCGAATCCTCGCCCATCGCCTGCGCCAACCCCATCGCCGGGGTCAGCAAGGAAGGGTCCGTGGGGCTGCCGGTGCCCGGCACCTCGATCTTCATCACCGACCGCGAGGACCCGACCAAGATCCTGCCCCAGGGCGAGGACGGCGAGATCTGCATCAAGGGGCCGCAGATCATGCTGGGCTACTGGGGCCGGCCCGAGGACACGGCCGAGACCATCATCGAGGGGCGGCTGCGCACCGGCGACGTGGGCTACATGGACGAGCAGGGCTATACCTTCATCATCGACCGCATGAAGGACCTGATCCTGGTGGGCGGCTTCAACGTCTATCCCCGCCACGTCGAGGAGGGCGTCTACCAGCACCCGGCGGTCGAGGAATGCACCGTCATCGGCATCGACGACGACTATCGCGGCCAGTCCGTCAAGGCCTTCATCAAATTGAAGGAAGGTCATAGCCTGACGAGCGAGGAGCTGCTGGCCTTCCTGCAGGACAAGCTCGGCAAGCACGAAATGCCGCGCCACATCGAGTTCCGCGACGAGTTGCCGAAAACCATGATCGGCAAGCTCTCGAAGAAGGAACTGGTGGCCGAGGAGGCGGAAAAGCAGGCGGCAAGCTAGCGGGCTTTGACCTTAAATGATGTTTTGCTAATATACGCCCTGCCCATGATCTCAAGAGGGGGAACCCATGCCTGAATTCGATACCGAACTCGATGCCCGCGGTCTCAACTGCCCGCTGCCCATCCTGCGCGCCAAGAAGGCCATCACCGGCCTTGATTCGGGTCAGGTGCTGAAGGTAGTGGCGACCGATCCGGGATCGGTCAAGGACTTCGAGGCCTTTTGCCGCCAAACCGGCGACGAACTGCTCGAGTCCGGCGAAGCCGAGGGCGAGTTCGTCTTTCACATCCGCAAGCACTGACCGCCGTGGCAAGCGTCGAGATCTGGTACGATTTCGGCAGCCCGGCCAGCTACCTGGGGTACTGGGAGCTGAAGAATGTCGCCGAACGGACCGGGGCCGACATCGACTACCAGCCCATGCTGCTGGGTGGCGTCTTCCAGGCCGTGGGCAACACTTCGCCGGCCTCCATCGCGGCCAAGGGCAAATGGCTCTTTGGCGATCTCTCCAACTATGCCGCCAAGTACGGCCTGCCCTTCGCCATGAACCCCAATTTCCCGGTCAATACGCTGGCGCTCATGCGCGGCGCCATCGTGGCCCAGCGGCGCGACGAGCTGGTGGCCTATTCGGACGCCATGTTCAACGCCGTCTGGCGTGACGAGAAGGACATGGCCGACATCGCCGTGGTCGGCGCCACGCTGACCGAGGCCGGCCTCGATGCCCAGGCCTACGGCGAGGGCATGCAGGACCAAGCCATAAAAGACGCCCTCAAGGCCCAGGTCGAACGGGCCGTGGCCAAGGGCGTCTTCGGCGCCCCCACCTTCTTTGTGGGCGAGCAGATGTGGTGGGGCCAGGACCGGCTGACGTGGGTCGAGGAAGCGCTTTCCGGAAGCTGAAGGCGCCGACGGCCCAAGCGGGAAGACGGCCGACAGGTTGGAGCGCTGACATGGCCAACACTTTTGGGCGAAAGTTGGACCGCGATTTTGATGTCAACTCTCGTGCCGATAGCGGGATTTTTTAAACCGCTCACTCTACTACTGCTTTCGTAATGGATTGACTCAGGCCCACCGCTGGCGCGCTCGCTGTACCTCCAGCACCGAACGCCCAGGCGACGAAAGCGGAAATTCGGCCGGAAGGTCGGCTCCCTGAGGCAAAGCGACGGGGCGTCGGCAGGCGGTCTTCCCATACTCCCACTGAGCCTCGCTGTTCATTGATTTCTCCGGGAAGAGATCTAGCTGTCCCAGAGAAGTGATGCATTCGTTTGGTGCTGCCTGCACGCCCGCCGCTGCTGACAGGCTGGCCCGCAGATGTTTCGGGTTTTTGGTACTAGGATCGAATTGGCATCGCTGTTGCAGTGTTTTCCCTGAACGCGTCTGAGCGAGGCGAATATGTTTCACATCGGGACACATGGGAGGAGACGATACCCATTCTTGGACAGGCAAACCGCGCCGTGGCGGTCCACTGGAAATCGTGCACGACGACGGTCTCCAGTTTTTGCCAGGCCTTGACCATGCGGTTGCGGTCCTGGTGGTGGGCAAAGGGATTGCCCCCGACCCAGTAGGCCATCTTGACCGACGGAAAGGTCTCTCGCTTGCCGTTGAAATCGAACTCGCCGCCCGGGTTCTCGAGCATGTCGACAATCCGTGCGACCGGGATCGACGCGGCACCAGCCTCGGTCAGCCAGGGCGTCTCCGCCTTGGCCTTGGCCCCATCCGTGATACCCGGGGCAAAGACGCCATTGGCGCTCAGCGAGCCACCACTGCCATAGTGGTAGCTGAGACCGAAACCACCGCCCGGCAGACCGATCTGGCCCAGCATCGAGGCCAGCGTCACCAGCATCCAGTGATTCTGTTCGCCGTGATGCTGACGCTGCAGCGACCAACCGCTGGCCAGCATGGTCCGGCTACCGGCCAAACGCCGGGCCAGTGCCTTGATCTGCTCGGCCGGAACCTCGCAGATCTTGGCCGCCCATTCTGCCGTCTTGGGTGTGCCGTCGGTTTTGCCCAGCAGATAGGGCAGGAACTTGTCGAAGCCGACGGTATATTCAGCGAGGAATTTGGCGTCGTGCAGTTTCTCGGTGTAGAGAGTGTAGGCCATGCCGAGCATCATGGGCAGATCCGTGAGGGGACGGATGGGCACCCATTCGGCACCAAAGAACTTCGCCGTGTCTGTGCGCACCGGATCGATACTGATGACCTTCTTTCCGGTCTTCTTGAAGGCCGCAAGGTTGTCGTAGACGGTGTGGTCTGGCACCAGCCAACCGATCTGGCAGGTCCTGATGGGATCGCCCCCCCAAAATACCAAAGTTTCGGTGTTCTCGATCACCACCGGCCACGCCGTCTGCTGCTCGTAGACTTCCAACGTGCCCATGACGTGCGGCATGACGATCTGGGAGGCACCGGTCGAGTAGTCTCCCGAGGCGTTGACAAAGCCATGCTTCGTCACATTCATCATGCGGCGCATCAGGTTTTGGCAGTTGTGCAGCTTGCCGGTACTCTTCCAGCCATAGGATCCGGCAAAGGTACCGGCGGCACCATAGGTCTTGCCGACCCGTTTCAACTCACCGGCGACGAGGTCGAGAGCCTTGTCCCAGCTCACCCGGACGAAATCGCCGCTCCCCCGGGTTTCCACGTCGGCACCTGCCCCCTTCTCGAGGAAGGCCCGGCGCACCATGGGATAGCGAATGCGCGTCGGCGAGTAGACCGAGTCCCTAACCCCCGCGAGTTGGTGTGTCGGACGCGGATCCTTTTCCCAGGGGCGGATCGAAACCCAGCGGCCATCTTTGACTTGGGCCCGAAAGGCACCCCAATGGGAGGCAGAGAAAACCTCGCCACTTGCCATTTTGGCGAAAGCCGCCCGGTTCAAAAGCAGGGGATGGGCAAATAGACCCAACGCCCCGACTGCCGCGGAGCCGAGCAGGACCTCCCGCCGGCTCGCACCCCGCCTAGTTTGCTTGTTGGAGTTCGACATTGTCGAGTACTCCTTTCTTTCCTGGACCGGAGTCGCGCTCCGGCCCGACGGTTACGCCTGGTACCAAGGCGACGCATACCCTCGTCAGTTCCGCTTCGAGAGAACCCATGACGTCAGGGGTTTTGATGCAGCAATAACAAGACCTTGGTCAAAATTATGGGTGAGACTGGTGGCCCTCTGCGCCTACGCCTTGGTCGCCGCCACCAGCAGCGCCGGAAAGGTCAACGTAATTCCGCCATCCGTGAGCCGCGCCCGGGCGTCTTCGAGGATATGGGCATCGATCTTCGCCCGCGCCTCGGGCGTCTGGCGGTCGAGGATCATGGCGGTGCGCACGGTGGAGCGCCGGATCATGGTCAGCACGCCCTCGGGCTCGGGGATGTTCCAGGTGAGGGGCATTTGCTGCGTTTCCATGCCGCTGAATCCGGCGGCCGTCAGCAGCTCCTGGCAAACCTCCGGCTTGCCGAAGCGAAAGATCGGCGGGGCCGGCGGCAGGTCGACGTCGAAGCTGCCATGGGCCTCGATGGCCGGCAGCACGAGCGCTGAAAGATCGTGGCCCTTGGGCCCCTGCCAGGCGGCGAAGGCGTAGCGGCCGCCGGGCTTGAGCACGCGGCAGGCCTCGGCCATGGCGGCCTCGGCGTCGGCCAGGTGCAATAGCCCGAAGCAGCAAGTGACGGCGTCGAAGGCGGCGTCCGAGTGGGCCAAATTTTGTGCGTCACCCTGGGAAAAATCGATACCGGGGTGATTGGCCCGGGCCAGATCGACCATGGTGGCGGCGAAATCGATGCCGGCAACGTTCGCTCCGCGGGCCGCTGCGGCAGCCGCCAAATGTCCGGTGCCGGCACAGACGTCGAGCAGCTCGAGGCCCGCCAGGTCGTCTGCCAGCATTCCCAGCAGCGGCTCTATGGCGCCTCCGGTGACGCGGCCGAAGTTGTCGTCGTAGGCCTCGGCCCGATCGCTCCAGCCGCTCAGTTCAAGATCCTCGAAGGTCGGGCTCGCCATGGTGATTTCCTATTCCGCGGGCTGCCGGGCCGCTTCTTCGGCTTCCAGATCCCCCAGCCGCCGGGCGATGTGGCCGGTGGGCTTGGCGAAGCGGGCCAGCAGGAGGTATAGCACCGGCACCACCAGCAGGCTCAAGAGCGTAGCAAAACTGACGCCGCCGATGATCACCACACCCAGCGCGCGCCGCGCCTCGGCCCCGGCGCCGGTGCCCTGCGCCAGCGGCAGTGCACTGAACGAGGTGGCGATACTGGTCATCAAAATCGGTCTGAGGCGGATCGTCGCGGCGTCGCGCACGGCCGTATAGATGTCCTGGCCCTGGTCGCGCAACTGGTTGGCGAACTCGACGATGAGGATGGCGTTCTTGGCCGTCAGGCCGATCAGCATGACGATGCCGATCTGGCTGTAGACGTTCAGCGTCAGGCCGACGAAGAGCAACGAGGCCAGCGCGCCGGTGACGGCCAGCGGCACCGAGAGCATGATGATGAAGGGATGGATGAAGCTCTCGAACTGGGCCGCCAGGGCCAAAAAGACGATCAGGAAGGCCAGCGCGAAGGTGACGTTGAGGCCGGCGCTGGAATCGAGGAACTCGCGCGAGGCGCCGCCCCAGGTCACCCGGGCCATGGCCGGCAGTTCCTCGTCGGCGACGCGCTCGAGGAATTCCATGGCCTCGCCCATGGTATAGCCCGGCGCCAGCGAGGCGGTGACGGTGATGGCCCGCATGCGATCGATGCGCTTGAGCTCACGCGGCCCGCCGGTAGGCTGGAGATCGACCAGGTTGGAGAGCGGCACCAGGCCGGAAGTGGAACGCGAGCGCACGTAGATGTTGCTGAGATCGCCGGGCCGCGCCCGGTCGTCGGCCCGGGCCTGCAGGATGACGTTATAGAGCTTGCCGCCGAAATTGTAGGTGGTGACATAGCGCGAACCCAGCAGCGTCTCCAGGGTGCGGCCGATGTCGTCGATGGCTATGCCCAGGTCCGCCGCCCGGTTGCGGTCGATGTCGACCAGCAGCTCGGGCCGGCGTTCCTGGAAGTCGCTGACGGCATTGAGCAGGCGCCGGTTCTGCCGCGCGCGGCGCAGCAAATTGTCGCGCCATTGCACCAGCACTTCATAGCTGGGGCCGCCCAGCACCATCTGGATCGGCGCCCCGAAGCGGTGGCGGCCCAGGCTGGCGGGATTGACGGCGAAAGCGCGCACGCCGGGCACCGACATGATCTTGGGGAAAATCTCCTTGGTCACGCTTTGCTGCTCGATGGTGCGCTCGTCCCAGGGTTTGAGGCGGAGGATGATGAAGGCCCGGTTGACCGGACCGGGGCGGCCCCAACTGGGGGCCACGATGGTCAGGATGTTCTTGGCATCGCCGCGTTCGATGATGGGCTGCAGGCGCGTCTCTATCATCGCCACGTAGCGCCGCGTGTAGTCCAGGCTGGCGCTTTCCGGCGCCGTCACCGGGATGAAGATGGCACCGCGATCCTCGACCGGCGCGAACTCCTTGGGCACCGCCAGATAGAGGCTATAGGCCAGCGCCGAGATGCCGGTGGCCAGCGCCAGTACCACCAGCGGCATGCCCAGCATGCGCTCCAGCAGCCAGCGATAGCCGGTATGCATGGCGCCGAAACCGTGCTCGGTGACACGGAACAGGAAGCCCTCTTCCTCGGGCGGGCGCAGCATCTTGGAACACATCATGGGCGTCAGCGTCAGCGCCACGAAGCTGGAGAAGATCACCGCCGCCGCCACGGCGATGCCGAACTCGGTAAAGAGGCGCCCGGTCTCGCCCTCCATGAACGAGATGGGCACGAAGACGGCTACCAGCACCACCGTGGTGGCGATCACGGCGAAGGCGATCTGCTTGGCGCCGCGGCGCGCCGCCAGCAGCGGCGGCTCGCCTTCCTCGATGCGGCGGTGGATGTTTTCCAGCACCACGATGGCATCGTCGACGACCAGGCCGATGGCCAGCACGAAGGCCAGCAGCGTCAGGATATTGATGGAAAACCCAAGCCCCTCGAGCACCATGAACGAGGCGATCACGGAGACCGGAATGGCGATGGCCGGGATCACCGTGGCGCGCAAGCTGCGCAGGAAGACGAAATTGACCATCACCACCATGAACATGGCGATGGAGATGGCGATGAAGACCTCCTTGATGGAACGGCTGATAAACAGCGACTGGTCGTAGGCCACCTCGAGGTTGGCGCCGGCGGGGAGGGAATCCTTGATCTTTTCGATTTCCGCGCGGATGCCGTTGGCCACGTCGAGGGTGTTGGCCTTGGATTGCTTGACCACACCCAGGCCGACCGCCGGGACGCCGCTGATGCGCAGGTCGGTACGGTCGTTTTCGGCCCCCAGCTCGACCTTCGCCACCTCACCCAGGCGCACGAAATAGCCCTGCGCCTCCTTGACCACGACGTTTTGGAACTCGGCCTCGGTGCGCAGCCGCGAATCGGTGCGCACCGACATCTCGCGCTGCACCGATTCGATGCGGCCCGAGGGCAGCGAGATATTTTGTGCCCTGAGCGCCCGCTCGACGTCCTGCACCGTCAACTGGCGCGCCGCCAGGGCGCGGCGGTCGAGCCAGATGCGCACGGCATAACGCCGTGCGCCGCCGATGCGCACCCGCGCCACGCCCGGCACGATGGACAGCCGGTCGACCAAAAAGCGCTCGCCATAGTCGGTCAGCTCCAGGCCCGACATGCGCTCGCTGGTCATGGTGATCCACATGATCGAGCGGGCATCGGCGTCCGACTTGGCGATACGCGGCGGGTCGGCCTCCTCGGGCAGGTTGCGCACCGCCCGGCTGACCAGGTCGCGCACGTCGTTGGCGGCGTCGTCCATGTCGCGCTCGACCGAGAACTCGAGCCTGACCACCGAGGATTCCTCGCGGCTGGTCGAGGTCAGCGTGCTGATGCCTTCGATACCCGCCACCGCGTCCTCGATGATCTGGGTCACCTCGGTTTCGATGATTTGGGCCGAAGCACCGCGGTAGACGGTGCCGATCGAGATCACCGGCCGGTCGACGTCGGGCAGCTCGCGCACCGTCAGTCGCTCGAAAGCAAAGAGGCCGAACATGACCAGCACCAGCGAGACCACGGTGGCCAGCACCGGGCGCTGGATGGCGGTGTCGGAAAGAATCACGGGATTAGCCTGGCTTGCCGCCCGGCTTGCCAGCCGCCGCCGGCAGGGGCCGCACGGCGCTGCCGTGGCGGATCTTCTGGGTACCGCCGACCACCACACGGTCGCCGACTGCCAGGCCGGCCCGGATTTCCACCTCGGCGCCCAGATGCTCGCCCACCTCGACCGCCACCTTTCGCGCCTTGCCCTCAACGACGGTGAAAACGAAGCGCTCACGCCCGCTCGAGACCAAGGCCTGCTCGGGAATCAGCACGGCGTTTTCGCGCACCTCGGTGACCAGGGTCGCGGTCAGGAACATGCCCGGCTTGAGGGCTTCATCGCGGTTGGCGAAGACGGTCCGGATCTGGATCGAGCGGCTGACCGGATCGACGCGCGAATCGATGGTGCTGACGCGGCCCTCGAAGTTGCGGCCGGCGTAGGCGGCGCTGACCGCCGTCACCGCCTGGCCGGTGGCGACGTGGGCCAGGCCGGTTTCGGGCAGGCGAAAATCGGCCCGCACGCGCGAGGTGTCGTCCAGCGTGGTCATGGCGTCACCGGGCCGCACCAGGGCGCCGACGCTGACCCTTCTCAGCCCCAGGCGGCCGGCAAAGGGCGCCTTGACGACGTATTCGGCAAGCCGCGCCTCGTCGGCCCTGACCCGGGCCTCGGCGGCCAGCAACTGGCCCTGCAGGTCGTCGACCCGGGCGCGTGGCACGTTCCTGGTCTGCAACAGCCGCCGGGCGCGCTGATAGAGCCGCCGGGCATTGTCGCGATCGGCGCGTTTTTCCTCGAGCTTGGCCTCCAGCTCGCCGGCGTCGAATTCCACCAGCACGCTGCCCGCCTTGACCCGCTGGCCTTCGCGAAAACGAATACGCTTGATGATGCCGGTCACCTTGGGCGTGATGATGACGGCGTCGTTGGCCTCGGCCGTGCCCATGGCCTCGACGCTGACCGTTACCAAACCGGCGTGGGCGGCGCCGAGTTCCACCGGCACCACCCGTTTGCCGCCGCGCTTGGCCGATGCCTTGACCGCCTCGCCGCCGCCCAGCCAGGGCAATCGGTCCTTGTATTGCCAGCCGCCGCCGGCTGCCGCCGCCAGGGCAGCCACCACCACGACTTGGGTGAGGATTTTCATGCGCCTCCACCAGCCCCGTCAAAAAAATGCGCCGGCCGCCCCGGCAGCCGTTGTCAGGCCCGCAATTAAGACCGAAAATCGGCTCCACGACAATATTCCCGGCCCCCACCCGGCTTCACAACATCGTCAGGCCGCCCTCCATGTCGACGCTTTTCTTCAGCCACCCGGCTTGCCTCGAACCCGATCCCGGCGATGGGCATCCCGAACGCCCCGATCGCCTGCGGGCCATCGAGGCAGCCCTGGAGGGATCCGAATTCGCGGCCCTGCAGCGGCGCGAGGCGCCCTTGGGCGAGCACAGCGACATCCTGCGCGTCCACGACGGCGCTTATCTGGCCGCGGTGCAGGCCGTTCTGCCGAGCCAGGGCCGGGCCTACCTCGATGCCGATACCGCCGTTTCGCCAGGCTCGGGCGAGGCCGCATTGCGGGCCGTGGGCGCCGTGACGGCCGCCGTCGACGCCGTGGCCGGGGGCCGTGCGGATAACGCCTTCTGCGCCGTGCGGCCGCCCGGACATCACGCCGAGCCGGCCCGGGCGATGGGTTTTTGCCTCTTCAACAACGTCGCCATCGGGGCGCTGAGGGCCCGCGATGTGTTTGGTGCGGCCCGGGTCGCGGTGATCGACTTCGACGTCCACCACGGCAACGGCACCGAGGCCGCTTTTCGCCGCGACGCCACGCTCTTCTACGCTTCGACGCACCAGTATCCGCACTATCCCGGCAGCGGCGCGGCCCAGGATACCGGGGTGGGAAACATCCTCAACCTGCCGCTGGCGGCGGGCGACGGATCCCAGGCCTTCCGTCAGGCATTCACGGACCACCTGCTGCCGGCGCTGGACGATTTCGAGCCAGGCTTCGTGCTGGTCTCGGCCGGTTTCGACGCCCACTCCGAGGACCCGCTGGCGGCTCTGGAGTTGCTTGACGAGGATTACGCTTGGGCCACACGCGAGCTCTTGGCTGTGGCCGCCCGCCACGCCGGGGGCCGGCTGGTCTCGGTGCTCGAGGGCGGCTACGCACTGGACGCTTTGGGCCGCTCGGTGGCGGCTCACGTGGGCGAGTTGCTGGCGGCTTGAGGGTAGCGCCCGAGCGGCCTACACTCGAAACCCCTTTGCAGGAGGCCCCATGGCCCAGAACGACCCCCCCGGCGCGGCCGCGGAAGCGCTTCCCGAGGACATCGCCAAGCTCAGCTTCGAAGAGGCGCTGGGCGAACTCGAAGGCATCGTCCAGCGCCTCGAGGGCGGTGATGTCAACCTCGAGGAATCGATCGCCGTCTACACCCGGGGCAGCCACCTCAAGAGCCACTGCGAGGCCAAGCTTCGGGCGGCCAGCGAAAAGGTCGAAAAGGTGGTCGCCGGCCTCGACGGCGGGCCCGGCCTCGAAGCCGCCGATCTCGACTGAGCAGGGCCTTGTCCGAACCCGACGCCCCCCAGGGGTTCCCGGCGGCGCTGGCCCAGTTGGCAGCGGAGGTCGAGGACGAACTGGCCCGGCTGCTGCCGCGGCCGGAGGGCCCTGAGCTTCGACTGCACCAGGCCATGCGCTACGCCACGCTGGGCGGTGGCAAGCGCCTCAGGGCCTTTCTCGTGACCAGCGCCGCGGCGCTGTTCGGCGTCGGCCGACGATCGGCCTTGCGGGTAGCGGCGGCGGTCGAGCTGGTGCACACCTATTCCCTGGTCCACGACGACCTGCCGGCCATGGACGACGACGAGCTTAGGCGCGGCCGGGCGGCGACCCACATCGAATTCGACGAGGCCAGCGCCATCCTGACCGGCGATGCCCTGCTGACGCTGGCTTTCGAGGTGCTGGCCGAAGAGGAGACCCATTCCAACCCCGAGGTACGCAGCGAGCTGATCGTGGAACTGGCCACGGCCGCCGGCTGCCGCGGCATGGTGGCGGGCCAGATCATCGACCTGGCGGCCGAACGCACCAGCGTCGACGTGGCCACCCTGACCCGGCTGCACCAGCTCAAGACCGGCGCCCTGATCGCCTTTGCCTGCACCGCCGGAGCCATCCTGGGCCGGGCCCCGGCGCCGCTACGCCAGGCCCTGCATGCCTACGCCCACGACCTGGGGCTGGCCTACCAGATCGTCGACGATTTGCTCGATGCCGAGGGCGACACGAGCCAGTTGGGCAAGCCGGTGGGCAGCGATGCGGCGGCGGGAAAGTCCACCTTCGTCTCGGTGCTGGGCCCCGAACGAGCCCGTACCCAGGCCCGCATGCTGGCCGAGCAAGCCGTAAAACACCTTGATCCTTTTGCCGAAAAAGCCGAACTTCTGCGTGACTTGACACATTTTGTCATTGAACGACGTAGCTGACGCCGCAGCGTCGGCGCAAGTGGCTAACGAGGATTGGTTTGAACACAGTTGCCAGCAAGACACCGCTGCTCGACGGCATCGAGAGCCCGGCCGACGTCCGGGCCCTGGCCCCGGAGCAGCTCGGCCAGCTGGCCGACGAGGTGCGGTCGTGCATGATCGAGGCCGTGTCGCGCACCGGCGGCCACCTGGGCGCCGGGCTCGGGGTGGTCGAGCTGACGGTGGCGCTGCACCACATCTTCGAAACTCCCGAAGACCGCCTGATCTGGGACGTCGGCCACCAGGCCTATCCCCACAAGATCCTCAGCGCACGCCGCGAGCGCATCCACACGCTGCGCCAGGGCGGCGGACTGTCGGGCTTCACCCGCCGCGCCGAGAGCGCCTACGATCCCTTCGGTGCGGGCCACGCCGGGACCTCGATCTCGGCCGGTCTGGGCATGGCCGTGGCGCGCGACCTGGAGGAAAGCGAGCGCCGTGTCATTTGCGTCATCGGCGACGGCTCGATGACTGCCGGCATGGCCTTCGAGGCCATGAACAACGCCGGCTCCATGTCGAGCCGCCTGATCGTCATCCTCAACGACAACGACATGTCGATCGCCCCCAACGTGGGAGCCTTGAGCGCTTACCTCTCGCGCCTGATTTCGTCGAGCGGCTACCGCGGGCTCCGGCACATCGCCAAACAGGTGGCCCAACGCCTGCCCTCGAGCTTCGAGCGCGCGGCGCGCCTGGCCGAGGAATACGCCCGCGGCATGGCCACCGGCGGCACCTTGTTCGAGGAGCTCGGCTTTTATTACATCGGCCCGATCGATGGCCACAACCTCGACCACCTGCTGCCCATCCTCAAGAACGTGCGCGACACCGAGCAGGACGGACCGGTGCTGATCCACGTCGTCACGCGCAAGGGGGAAGGCTACGAGCCGGCCGAGAGCTCCGACGACAAGTACCACGGCGTCAGCCGCTTCGACCTGGTCACCGGCACCCAGGTCAAAGCGGCCAGCGCCGCGCCCTCCTTTACCAACGTCTTTGCCGACGCCCTGATCGCCGAGGCCACGAAGGATCCGCGCGTCGTCGCCGTCACCGCGGCCATGGCCGCCGGCACCGGCCTCGACCGCTTCGCCGAACATTTCACCGATCGCTGTTTCGACGTCGGCATCGCCGAACAACACGCCGTAACCTTCGCCGCCGGCCTGGCCACCGAGGGCTTCAAGCCCTTCGCCGCGATCTATTCGACCTTTCTGCAACGCGCCTACGATTCCGTGGTCCACGACGTTGCCATACAGAACCTGCCTGTGCGTTTCGCCATCGACCGGGCCGGCCTGGTGGGGGCCGACGGCGCCACCCACGCCGGCAGCTTCGACCTCAGCTATCTCTGCTGCCTGCCCAACATGGTGGTCATGGCGGCGGCCGACGAGGCCGAACTGGTGCACATGGTGGCGACGGCGGCCGCCATCGACGATGGCCCCTCGGCTTTCCGCTATCCCCGCGGCGAAGGCTCGGGCGTGGAGCTGCCGGCCCAGGGTGTGGCGCTGGAGATCGGCAAGGGCCGCATCGTGCGCCAGGGCAGCGCCATCGCCATTCTCTCGCTGGGCGGGCGGCTGGGCGAATGCCTCAAGGCAGCCGACGAACTGGCCGTGCACGGCTTCCCGGCGACGGTGGCCGACGCCCGCTTCGCCAAGCCGCTGGACCACGAGCTGATCACCCGCCTGGCCGCCGAGCATCAGGTCATGATCACCATCGAGGAAGGGTCCGTGGGCGGCTTTGCCGCCCAGGTCATGCAGTTCATGGCCACGGCGGGCCTCCTGGACAACGGCCTCAAGCTGCGCCCCATGGTGCTGCCCGACATCTTCATCGAGCACGACACCCCGGCCGAGCAATACCGCCAGGCCGGCTTGAGCGCCCCCGACATCGTCGCCACCGCCCTCGAAGCGCTGGGCCAGCCGGCGGCCGAAAGCCCGGTGCGGGCTTAGTTATCCAGCGATCACCGCTGCAGGTAATTTTGGGCTGAATCGAGGAAGCTTCGGGCATTTTCGATGTGACGACCGGCCTCGGCTGCCGATACCTCGCGTTCGTTTACATAGTCACCGATGTGCCGATCTTGTTGGGCTTCAATCAAGTGGCGATGGAATTCCTTCGGCAAGACCTCCGTCTTGGCAAAATGCTGTCCGAAAGCGGCAATCACCGCCGAATGTTTGGAGAAACTCATGTCCAGATCGAGCAATAAGGCCTGCGCCACCGCGTACATCGAATAGTATGCACGTGCGGCGGCATAACCTGCGAAGCCCTAATCTAGAAGTATCTGGGCCGCCGCGAGGCTCCTTTCTGCCGCTTCAAAAAGCGACCCTTGCTCCGGTCTCACAATGCGATCCCTTCCCGCCGCACGTTGCGGTAGAAGGGCAGACCGCTCTGATCGACACTCTCCGGTGTTGTCAGGAAGCAGCTGATAACGGTGTCATATTGAAGCGAAAGATCGCAGACGATTTGAGTCACGGGTTTGCCGTAGGCCTCGCGCGTCGGATGGTCGCAAACGACCGCCAGAATATCGATGTCGGCATCATCCTCGGCATGGCCGCGTGCCCTTGAGCCGAATAAGATCATGCGCTGGAGGCGCTCACCGAGGAGTTCCTCCAATCGATGCCGCAACTGCGCGAGTATTTCATCCAGTGGCGCGTTCATTTGCATGCAGTATAGCACGACAGGCCAAGGCATGAGCCGCCCGCCCAAACAGCGCCTGGACAATCTGCTGGTGGCCCGCGGCTTGGCCGAGAACCGCAGCCGGGCGCAGGCCCTGGTGATGGCGGGTAAGGTGTACAGCGAGGGGCGGCGGCTGGATAAGGCGGGCCAGATGCTGGCCGCCGATACGCCGCTCGAGGTCAGCCAGCCCGACCACCCCTGGGTCAGCCGCGGCGGCGTCAAGCTGGCCCATGGCCTGGACCATTTCGCCATCGATCCGAAGGCGCTGGTGGCACTCGACGTGGGCGCCTCGACAGGCGGCTTTTGCGACGTGCTGCTGAGCCGGGGGGCGGCCCGGGTCTATGCCGTCGACGTGGGGCACGGCCAGCTCGACTGGAAACTGCGGCACGACCCGCGCATGGTGGTGCTGGAGCGCACCAACGCCCGCCACCTGAGCGGCACAGAGGTGCCCGAGCCGGTCGACTTGATCGTTTGCGACGCCAGCTTCATCGGGCTTCGCACCGTGTTGCCGGCGCCGCTCGCTTTGGCCGCCCCCGGGGCGGCGCTGCTGGCCCTGATCAAGCCGCAGTTCGAGGTCGGCCCGGACCGTGTCGGCAAGGGCGGCGTGGTGCGCGATGCGGCGCTGCATGACGAGGTATGCACAACAATCGCCGACTGGGTCGCCAGCCTGCCCGGCTGGCGTGTCCTGGGCGTTGAAGCCAGCCCCCTGCTCGGCCCCAAGGGCAACCGGGAATTCCTCATCGCGGCCCGCCATGGCCGAACTTAGCGTCCGGATCGAAGCCATCGGCAGCCGCGGCGATGGCCTGGCTTCGTCACCCCGGGGCCGCATTTACGTGCCCTTCACGCTGCCTGGCGAAGAGGTCCTGGTGCGTCTCGAGAGAAAGCGCGGTGAAGCCTGGGCGGCCCGGCTGCTGGAGATGACAAAGCCCTCACCCGAGCGCCAACCGGCCGCCTGCAGCCATTTCGGCCGCTGCGGCGGCTGCGCCCTGCAGCATTGGCAGGACCAGCCCGTGGCCGACTGGAAGCGCCACCAGGTGGCCCAGGCCTTGGCGCGGCGCGGTCTCGACCACCAGCCCGAAGCCACACTCGCCGGGCGGCCTGGAGAGCGCCGCCGCACCCGGCTGAGGGCGAAACGCGGCCCTGCCGGCCTAGTGCTGGGCTACCACCAGCGCGCCAGCCGGCAAATCGTGGCGCTCGATGAATGCCCGCTGTTGCGGGCCGAACTGGCGGCCCTGCTGGTCCCGTTGCAGAGGCTGCTGGACGATCTGCCGGCACTGGGTCGGAATATCGAGATCGATCTCACGGCCGCCGACAACGGCGTCGATCTGCTGCTCCAAGGCGGCGAAGTCGATCTCGAAGCCCGCCAGGCCCTGGTGGACTTTGCCAGGCAACACAATCTGGCACGGCTCTCCTGGGCGCCGCCCGGCGGGACGGCAGAGAGCGTGGAAACGATCGTGCAGCAGCGCCTGCCGCTGGTGCATTTCGGTGAGGTTGCGGTGGCGCCACCGCCCGGCGCCTTCCTGCAGGCCAACGCCCAGGCCGAGGCCGCCCTGGCCGAGGTGGTGGCGGAAACCATCGGCGCAAGCCGCCGTATCGCCGATCTCTATGCCGGCCTGGGCAGCTTCGCGCTGCGCTGCCGGGCGGCCTCGGTGCTGGCGGTGGAGGGAGATGCCGCGGCGGCCGGCGCCCTGCGGGCAGCAGCCGACGCCCAGGCCGGCCGCCTGGATGTGCACAGCGAAGTGCGCGACCTGGCCCGACGGCCCTTGACGGCATCCGAACTCGCGGGCTTCGACGCCATCGTCCTGGACCCGCCGGCGGCCGGGGCCCCGGCCCAGGCGGCGGCGCTGGCCGGCTCGGCCGTGCCGCGTATCGCCTACGTCTCCTGCCACCCCGCCAGCTTCGCCCGCGACGCCCGACTGCTAGTCGACGGCGGATACGAATTGCGCCGCGTGGTGCCGGTCGACCAGTTCCTGTGGTCGCCCAGGATCGAAATCGCGGCTGCCTTCGTCAGACGCTGAGCCCTTCGGCATCGATCTCGAAAAGTGTGGTGGCACCCCGGGTGGCCGGCCCCAGCAGCCCCGGCGCCTGGGGCAGGATCTGTTCGCCATAGAAGCGCGCGGTGGCGATCTTGGCCCGGTGAAAGACCTCGTCATCGCCGGCCGCCAGACGCATCCGGGCCGCCAAGGCGGCCCGCGACATGAGATAACCGCCGGCGACGATGCCGAAGAGGCGCAAGTAGGGCGTCGCGCCGGCCGCCGCATCGCGGGCATCGCCGCAGGCCAGCAGCCACTCGGTGGCCTGGCCCAGGGCCTCGACGCCGGCCTCCAGGCCCTGGCGCAGCGTCGCCAGATCGTCGCCGGCAGCCGCCAGTTCGACATCCAGATCACGCACCCGGTCGAGGAAATCCCGCACCACCTGGCCACCCTTGAGCGCCAGCTTGCGGCCGATCAGATCGAGCGCCTGGATGCCGTTGGTGCCCTCGTAGATCGGCGCGATGCGGGCATCGCGGTAGTGCTGGGCGGCGCCGGTCTCCTCGATGAAACCCATGCCGCCGTGCACCTGCAAAGCCATGGAGGTCACTTCCACGCCCATGTCGGTGATCCAGCCCTTGACCACCGGCGTCAGCAGGTCGACCAGGTCGGCGTTTTGCTCGCGCCGCTCAGCCTCCGGGTGGTGGCGCGAGATATCCACCGACTGGGCGGTAAAAAGCTGCAACGCCCGGGCTGCCTCGAGCTGGCACTTGATGGTCATGAGCTGGCGCCGCACGTCCGGGTGTTCGACGATGGCGGCGCCCTCGTCGGCGCCCAGCGGCCGTCCCTGGATGCGTTCGCAGGCATAGCTCAGCGCCTGCTGGTAGGCCCGCTCGCCGATGCTCAGGCCCTCCTGTCCGACGGCCATGCGGGCGGCGTTCATCATCGTGAACATGCAGCGCATGCCGCCGTTCTCGGGACCCACCAGGTAGCCGATGGCGCCTTCGTTGTCGCCGAACGACATCACCGCCGTGGGACTGGCGTGGATGCCCAGCTTGTGCTCCAGCGAGACGCAACGCAGATCGTTGCGCGCGCCCAGCGAGCCATCGGCATTGACCAGGAACTTGGGTACGATGAAGCACGAGATGCCGCGCGTGCCGGGCGGCGCCTCGGGCAGCCGGGCCAGCACCAGATGGACGATGTTTTCGGCCATGTCGTGTTCGCCGTAGGTGATGAAGATCTTGGTGCCCTTGATGCGAAAGTGATCGCCCTCGGGCACCGCCTTCGAGCGCACCGCGCCGACGTCGGAGCCGGCCTGGGGCTCGGTCAGGTTCATCGTGCCGGACCATTCGCCGGCGATCAGCTTGCCGAGATAAGCCTCCTTCTGATCCGCCGTGCCGTGCACCGAGATCAACTCGATGGCGCCGCGTGTCAGCATGGGGCAGAGGCTGAACGCCATGCAGGCCGAGCCGATCATCTCCTCGACCGCCGTGGCCACCGTGTAGGGCAAGCCCTGGCCGCCGTATTCGGGATCGAAGGCCATGCCCTGCCAGCCGCCTTCGGTGTACTGGCGATAGGCTTCCTTGAAGCCGGGCGCGGTGACAACCACGCCGTTCTCCAGGCGGCTGCCCTCGGCATCGCCGACCCGATTGAGCGGCGCCACCACTTCGCGGCTGAAGCGGCCGGCCTCCTCGAGTACGGCATCGACAAGATCGGACGTGGCCTCGGACAGAGGCTCGAGGCGGCTCAGGCCCTCCAAGTCGACGATCTCGTTGAGTACGAAGCGCAAATCGCGTAGCGGCGGTGTGTACTCGCTCATGGTTCTCTTCCCAGTTTGGCCCGTTGCGCCCCCCCTAGGCCCTGTGTACCGTGTCTGTCAACGTCCCCGCGAAAGGCAGGCAGGATACCATGTTGACGGCCGAGGAAAGCCTAGAGTTCATTCTCAGCCAGGTCGAAAAGCTCGGCGAGGGCGACAAACCGCACGAACGCGCCGCCTACCGCGCCATGATGCACCTGACGCAGCGCTGGGCCGAGCCCACGGACCGCTTCATCGATGACGGCCTGGAGATGGCGGAACGTATCGGCCAGGACATGGCCGACGTGCAGCGCCACTTCGCCGATCTGCAACACGCCTACCTGAAGGCGCTCTTTGGAGACGCCGCGGAATAGGGTGACTCTGGTTCGATGAACATCACCCGGCCCAAAGCCGTGCCGGCGACGGCCGAGACCGTGACCATGGCGGCGCGTTGCCTGCGCCAGGGCCTGCTGGTGGCCTTTCCCACCGAAACCGTCTACGGCCTGGGCGCCGACGCCACCAACCATGATGCGGTGCAGGAGATCTTCGCCGTCAAGCGCCGCCCCGCCATCAATCCGCTGATCGTGCACCTCGCGGATTTGCTGGCGGCCCACCGCCTGGCGCGCTTCAACCCCCTGGCCGAGCGCTTGGCCAAGGCTTTCTGGCCGGGGCCCCTGACGCTGGTGTTGCCCCGCCTCGAGGACTGCCCGGCCTCGCTGCTGGTCTCGGCCGGACTTTCGACCATCGCGCTGAGGGTGCCCAACCATGCCCTGGCGCTGGACTTGTTGCGCCAGACCGAGCGGCCCTTGGCGGCGCCCAGCGCCAACCGCTCGGGCCAGCTCAGCCCGACCCGCGCCGAGCACGTCGTGGCCGGCTTTGATGACGGCCTGGCCATGGTGCTGGACGGCGGCCGTTGCCCGCTGGGTATCGAATCGACCGTGCTGGCGGTCGACAACGAGGTGCGCCTGCTCAGGCCCGGCGGCCTGACCCGCGAGGCTATCGTGGCCGAGGTCGGCGGCCTGGTGGAATCGCTGCCGGAGCCGACAGACGGCGCCCCGATCTCGCCGGGACAGTTACCCAGTCATTACGCACCGAGCCTGCCGCTGCGCCTCGAGGCCACCACGGTGGCGGCGGACGAGGCCCTGCTGGCCTTCGGCCCCGACCTGCCCGAGGGCGCGGCGTTGAGCCTCAACCTGAGTCCCTCGGGCGACCTCGCGGAAGCCTGCGCCAACCTCTTCACCATGCTGCACCAGCTCGACCGCCCCGAGCTTCAAGCCATCGCCGTCATGGCCATTCCCCGGCGCGGCCTGGGCGCCGCCCTGAACGACCGCCTGCGCCGGGCGGCGGCGCCCAGGGACTAATTCAGCAACGAACCCTTGTCCGCCGAGCGATGCTGGACTACACCGATGCCATGAACGATCAGACCGAGCGCGGCCATCGCACCACTGTGCCGGAGGTGGTTCTGGACCGCCTCAAGGCCGCCGTCGGGCCCGGCGGCTGGAGCGACGACGCCGACGAGCTGGCGGCCTACGTCAGCGACGAACGCTGCCTCTATCAGGGCTCGACGCCGCTCGTTTTGAAACCGGCCAGCACGGCCGAGGTGGCGGCCCTGGTGACGATCTGCGGCGAAAGCTCCACGCCCATCGTGCCCCAGGGCGGCAACACCGGCCTGGTGGGCGGCTCCGTGCCCCACGACGACGGCACGGAGGTGCTGATCAGCCTCTGCCGCATGGACCGCATCCGCGAGATCGACGCCGTGGGCAACACCATCAGCGTCGAGGCCGGCTGCATCCTGGCCGATGTCCAGGCCGCGGCGGCCGAGGCCGGGCGCCTGTTTCCTCTCAGCCTGGCAGCCGAGGGGTCGTGCCGCATCGGCGGCAACCTCTCGACCAACGCCGGCGGCGTCGCCGTGCTCAAGTACGGCAACAGCCGCGATCTCGCGCTGGGCCTCGAGGTGGTGCTGCCCGACGGCCGCATCTGGGACGGCATGCGCAGCTTGCGCAAGGACAACACGGGATATGATCTGAAGCAGCTTTTTATCGGCGCCGAAGGCACGCTGGGCATCATTACGGCCGCCGTCTGCAAGCTCTTTCCGCTGCCCCGGTCCTGGGTCACCGCCTTCATCGCGGTGACCGACGTGGCGGCCGGGCTGGAGCTGCTGGCCCGGGTACGCGAGGCCAGCGGCGGCGCCGTCAACGCCTTCGAGGTGCTGCCGCGCGGCTGTCTCGACATCGTCCTCGAACACGGCCAGGGCCACCGCGACCCGCTGGCCGAGAGCCACGCCTGGTACGTACTGGCGGAAATCGAGGCCGCCAACGACGAGGAGCGCAGCCGCGAGCTGCTGACCGAGGTGCTGGCCCAGGCCAGCGACGACGGCCTGGTGGCCGACGCCGTGATCGCCGGCAGCGAGGCCCAGCGCCGCGCCCTATGGGCGCTGCGCGAGGATCTGAACGCGGCCCAAAAGCCGGCCGGGGCCAGCATTAAGCACGACGTCTCGCTGCCGCTGGGACGCATTCCCGACTTCATCGTCCGGGCCCAGGCGGCGACCGCCAAGGCGGTGCCGGGATCACGGGTGCTGGCTTTCGGCCATCTCGGTGACGGCAACGTCCACTTCAACGTCTTGCAGCCGCCCGCCATGGCGCCCCAGGAGTTCCTCGAGCTGTGGACCACCATCAGCCGCCTGGTCCACGACATCACCGTCGAGCTGGGCGGCTCGATCAGCGCCGAACACGGCATCGGCCGCCTCAAACGCGACGACCTGGAACACTATGCCTCTGCGGTGGAGCTCGACCTCATGCGCCGCCTCAAACAGGCCCTGGATCCCCAGAACATCATGAATCCGGGCAAAGTAATCTGAGCCCGCCGCTGGCCCGCGCCCGGCTGCACCCCGGCCCCCCGAAAAACTGGGGTGAAACTCACTGCTGTCCCACAAACATTCTAAACTGGTAGAACCTGCTGTCTGGGATCGGTTTGTGGCGGATCGGGGGGTCTTCCAGTGACGAGATCAAAGAGATTCCGTCTGAGGAGCAAGTTGAGTTGGAGGAGGCGGAGGACGGCCTGGGCCGATTGACCGGTCTTGGAGACGAGCTTGAGATAGGCGAGCAGCAAGGTGACACATAGGGCCACCCAGATTTGCGTCAGGATGGCGTTCTTGGAGGTGCCGAGGAAGGCCTTGATCTTGAGGTTTTGCTTGATCCACTTGAAGAACAGCTCAACCTTCCAGCGCGCCTTGTAGATATCGGCGATGGTCCGGGCGTCGAGGTGGAAGGCGTTGCTGAGGAAGACGTAGCGCTAGCCCGTTTCCTGATCCGTGTAGGTGACGCGCCGCAGCTTTGGCAAGGTCTGGCGCTGAGCCTTGGTTCCTGTGAGGCGGATGGTCTGATCGCTCTCCACACCCTGGTTGTCGACCACCTGATGATCTTTGATGGTCTCGCACTTGATGTTGCTGCGAGCCCGGGTGACG
>JASLXG010000082.1 GCA_030740435.1 Alphaproteobacteria bacterium
GCAAAGCGCTACACGAAGCAGCGCGGGTCCCTCCTATGGACTACCGGGACAACCCGCAACACCGTGTACGGCATCACGTCAAGTGGACTAATTTTACGCCGCCCTCTGGACTGGTTTTGCTCCGCCGTTGACAATTATTGAGTTGGCGACAACACCATCAGGCCGCACAGCGCCCTCGGCTACAGGCCACCGGCGCCGGAGACTATTCTGCACCACCGGCCCGTTCCGGCCTTCGCTATTGATGGGCTACGGCCGAAACGGGCTTCAGAACGGATGGCAAACAAACTAACTTAGGATGTGGTACAAACCTTGGGGGCAGGTCACGCGCCGTCGGCTTCGGTCGCGCGACCCAGACCGCTCGTTCGCCGCTGCGCAGTTGCGGTGTGACGATGGTGAATAAATCACTCTGGTTCATGCGGCCTTCCCTGAGGTGATTTTGCGCGAGGCCGATACTAGAGCATTTTCGATGTTCATCAAATCGCCTGGCCACCCACCCCGTCGGCCCAACCAACCATGGAAGGGTTCCGCCCTGACGTTGTTACGACAAGCAAATCCTTGCGCCCGAACTTCAATTCCGTGCGCGTGCGCGATGACGGCTTTAATAGACTATCAGCCCCTTCGGAGGTTATCGAGAGGACGAAGCGACCTACCAAGCCCGCTACACGCATAACCGCGATCGAGAGGCCTTCGGGCAAGGCGGTCGAAAGCACGGCCCTGGCGCGCTGCCAGCAGTTGGATACGGACGCGGGGCGATTTCTGAAAATATTCTGTGAGCTTCAGTCCGTATATCCCGTTAGGGGCTCTTTTTTCTCCCCCCGGCCTCCCCGAAGAGCACTTCCCCCAGAAACCGGTTCCCGATTAGGTGCGGGCCTGGTCTGGAGCTGGAATACCGTCCTACCCCTTCCCCGACAGAGCGCAACAGTGCAACACCCCGACCGCCTGGACGATACGCTCCCACACCGCCTGACCGTCGGCGTGTAGAGCAAACTAGACTGCTGCCTGCTGCCAGCAGCCAGGGTTGTCAGCACATCGGCGACAACGCCCAAACCGGGGCTGGGGAAACACCATCTGTTACCCCCAGCGTTACCCCATTTCATTTTTTGCTGAAAATATCGCCGGTGCTTCTTCACAAAAACCCCACTAAGCCATTGACTTAGCGGGGTTAATTTTGGTGGGCGCACAAGGATTCGAACCTTGGACCCGCTGATTAAGAGTCAGCTGCTCTGCCAACTGAGCTATGCGCCCGTGGCGGCGGATATAGCAAACGCGCCGGGCCTTGTCGACTGGTCTTTGGTGGGGCAGGGCAGGGTGGTAGGGCGCGTCGCCCTCAGGTCTCCTCCATGCCGGGGCGGCGGGGGATGCGCACGTCGCGGTGGATGCAGACGCAAATCAGGAACCCGAAGCCGATCAGGATCGTCACCATGGCGGTGCCGCCATAGGAGATCAGCGGCAACGGCACGCCGACCACCGGGATCAGGCCGGTCACCATGGCGATGTTGATGAAGAAGTAGACGAAGAAGGTGAAGCTCACGCCCATGCCCAGGAGGCGCCCGAAATGGCTGCGCGAGCGCAGCGAGATGATGGCGCCGGCGGCCAGCATCAGGGCATAAAGCGCCAGCAGCACCAGGCCGCCGATCAGGCCGAACTCCTCGGCCAACATGGTGAAGATGAAGTCGGTCTGCTTCTCGGGCAGGAAATCGAGCTGGCTCTGGCTGCCGTTCATGAAACCCTTGCCCAAAAGGCCGCCCGAACCCAGCGCGATCTTGGACTGCAGGATGTGGTAGCCCGCCCCCAGCGGATCGCGTTCGGGATTGAGAAAGGTGAGAATTCGGTCACGCTGATAGTCGCGCAGGTAATGCCAGGCGAAGGGGATGGCGGCCAGCGCGGCGAAGGCGACGGAGCCGAAGATCCACATCCGCACGCCGGCCAGAAAGAACATGGCGCCGCCGCCGATGGCCAGGAGAAGCGCCGTGCCCAGGTCCGGTTGGCGCAGCACCAGCACCACCGGCGCTGCCACCAGGACCAGCGGTATGGCCAGCCAGCGCAGGCGCTCCACCTCCTCGTTGGTGAGGCCGTGGAAATACCGCGCCAGCGCCAGCACCACGGCGATCTTCATGATTTCCGAAGGCTGCAGGTTGACCACGCCCAAGTTGACCCAGCGCTGTGCCCCCATGCTCACAACGCCGATCACCTCGACGGCGCCGAGCAAACCCAGCGCCAAGAAATATATGGCATAGGCGTAGCGCAGCCAGATGCGGATATCGACCAATGCCACCAGGAACATCAGCACGAAACCGACACCAAAGCGCACCGTCTGGCGTTTGATCCAGGTGTCGACGGTACCCTCGGACACCGAATAGAGCATGGCAAAGCCGATCGAGGCGGTGAGGCAGATCAGCAGCACCAGCGTCCAGTTGACGTTCCACAACTTCTGCCCCAGCGAGAGCCGCACCTCGGAGAAGCCGACGCTGTCGCGCAGAGCCATCCCTAGCCCTCCTTGACAGGGGGCTTGCCGGCGCCACGACCGCCTGTGCCGGCCAAGCCAGGCAGGCGCAAGGGATCGCGGCGCTGGACTTCGCGTAGCACATCGCGGGCTACCGGTGCCGCCGCCGCCGAGCCGCCGCCGCCGTGCTCGATGATGACTGACACGGCGTAGCGCGGCGCCGCCATCGGGGCATAGGCGACAAACAGCGCGTGGTCGCGCTCCTCCCACGGTTTCTCGGAATTCTTGCGCAGGCCGGCCAGGCGTTGGGCCTTGGTGATGCGGCGCACCTGGACCGATCCGGACTTGCCCGCCATGGCCATCTCCGGCTCCCGGATGCGGGCTCTCCGGGCGGTGCCACGCTTACCGTTGACGACCCGCTCCATGCCCTCCCTGACCAGCCTGAGCGCCGCCGACGAGAGCTCCAGCGAGCGAGGTTTGGCCGCCGCCTTGCCCTCGGCGCCTTGGCGGCGCAGCAGCCGCGGCCGCAGGGCAAAGCCGCCATTGGCGATCTGGCCGGCCATGAAGGCCAACTGCAACGGCGTCGTCAACAGATAGCCCTGGCCGATGCCGGTAATCAGGGTCTCGCCCTGCTGCCAGGGCTCGCCGCGCAGCGCCAGCTTCCACTCGCGGCTCGGCACCAATCCCGGGCGTTCGCCGTTGAGGCCCAGCCCGAGTTGCTTGCCCAGGCCCAGGCGCCGCGCCATCTGGCCGATGCGGTCGATGCCGGTGCGCCGGGCGACGTCGTAGAAATGGATATCGCACGATTGCTCGATGGCCTCGACCAGGCTCAGCTCGCCGTGACCGCCGCGCTTCCAGCAATGGAAGGTGTGATTGCCGAATTTCAGCTCACCGCTGCAAAAGACGCGGTGCTCGGCGGCCACCGTGCCGGCTTCCAGGGCGGCCATGGCGACCACCATCTTGAAGGTCGAGCCGGGCGGGTACTGGCCGCTGATGGCCCGGTGCAGCAAGGGCTTGCGGTTGTTTTCGAGCAGCGCTTGCCAGCGGCCGCGGCTGAACCCGAGGTTGAAGGCGTTGGGGTCGAAGGTCGGTGTCGAGACCAGCGCCAGCACCTCGCCGTTATGCACGTCGATCAGCACCACGGCGCCGCTTTCCTCGCCCAAACGGTCGAAGACGAAGTTCTGCATGACGCTGTCGATGGTCAAGACGACGTCGCCGCCGGGCTGGCCGTCGTTGCGCTCCAACTCGCGGACCACGCGGCCGGTGGCGTTGACCTCGATCTGGCGGTTGCCGGCGCGGCCCCGCAGAAGGCTTTCACTGGCCTTTTCAACACCGCTTTTGCCGGTGCGAAAGTCGGGCAATTCGAGCAGCGGCTCACCCGTCTGCTCGTCCTCGCTGACCGGACCGACGTAGCCCACGATGTGGGCGAAGGGGCCGCCGAAGGGATAGTAGCGGGTCTCGCCGACGCCGGGCTGGACGCCGGGCAGATCGGGCATGTGGACGTTGATGCGGCTGAACTCGGGCCAGCTGAGGTTCTCCAGCACCGTCACCGGCAGGAAGGCTGGATTGCGGCCGATGTCTCGCATCACCTTGCGCCGATCGTATTCGTCAATGGCCACCAGCCGGCCCAACGCCGTCAGCGTCTCGTCGATGCTGCCGGCCTGTTCCGGGATCAGCAGTACCCGGTAGTTCTGCTGGTTGTTGGCCAACTCCTCGCCGAAGCGGTCGAGGATGCGCCCGCGCGGTGGTGACAGCAGGCGAAAGGAGATGCGGTTTTCCTCGGCCAGCACCCGATAGCGGTCGGCCTGCAGCACCTGCAGATAGTAAAGCCGGCCGACCAGGGTGGAGAACAACAGTGCCGTGCCGCCCGACAGCAGCACGGCGCGCCGGCTGAAGACCTTGTACCGGTCGGTGTCGTGCCTCATGCCTGGGCCTCCTGCACCAGCACCCGGGCCGAGCGGGCAAACAGCCAGGACAGCACCGGGTAGAGGGCGATGGTCAGGAAGGCCTGCACGGCCACCGGCAGGGGATCGATCAGGCTGACGTGGTAAAGCGCCGCCAGCAGCCACATCACCGCCGCCGTGGCCACGGCGATCAGCATGAAGCCCCACCATTCGACTGCGAACGACTTGCCCAGCAGCGCGCCACGCTGCGAGCGCGCCACACCGTGCACCAGCAGCAGCACCAGCGCCGCCAAGCCCAGGGGGCCGCCACCCAGCACGTCGTGGACGACGCCGACCAGCAGCACCGCCGGCGCCGGCAGCAGCTCGGGCCGGTAGAGGCTCCAATAGTAGACACTGATCAGTACCAGGAAGGGCGCCACCGGGGGAAAATAGGGCACCCGGAAGGGCAGCGCCGCCACCAGGGCCAGGGCCAGCGTCAGCAGCAACGGCGTCAGCGAGCGCGCGAAACGATCGGCGCGCTGCCGGATCTGGGGTTTCACGGCCTTTCCACCACCTCGCCGGCGCGCTCCCGGGGACCGTCCCGGCCGGGCACGTCGTAGCGCACCAGACTGAGGTATTCGAGGCGGTCGAAGCGAACCAGCGGCTGTACCCGCACGCCACCCTCGCTGACCTTGGTGATGACGCCCACCGGCAGGCCCGGCGGCAGCACGCCGCCGTGGCCCGAGGTGACGATGCGGTCGCCGGACGCCACCTGGGCCGTCACCAACATGAAACCGAGGCGCAGGAGGTTCGAGTTGTCGCCTTCCAGGAGGCCGCGCTGACGCGTCGATTCGACCACCACCGGCACCCGCGAGTTGAGGTCGGTCAGCAACAGCACGCGCGATGAGCGCCGCCCCACCTCCAGGACCCGGCCGACCAGGGCGCCGCCGCTGACCGCGGCCTGGTTCTTCTTGACGTCGTCACGGCCGCCGACGTTGACCAGCACCGTGCGGGCGAAGGGGGAGGCGGCATCGGCGATGACGCGGGCCGAGACGAATCCCTTGGCCGGCTCCGCCTGCACCCGGGCCAGGCTGCGGAAGGCGACATTTTCCTGCTCCAGGCGCTGGGCCGCCGCCTGCCACTGGTGCAGCCGCCTGTTCTCTTCCCGAAGGCGCTTGTTTTCGCCGTAGAGGTCGCTGATCTGGCGGCCTTCCTCGACCAGGCGGTTGATGGCCACGGCGGGCTGGGACAGCACCTCCAGTGCCGGTGCGGCAACGTCGAAGATGGCCGTGCGCAGGCGTTCCAAGAGGCGGCTTTCGGTCTTGCCCAGCAGCAGCAGCGAAACCGCCGCGCCCACCAGCAGCAAATAGGCGAAGCGCTGGACGACCACCCGCAGCGGGATGGTTACGCGCTGAAGTCCGCCGCCTTGGCTCCTCACCTGGTCCTCCGGTTATGGCTGGTCAGCCAGACCTAATACTGCTGATAAAGCACGTGCTTGAGGGTCTTCATTTCCTCCAGGGCCCGGCCGGTGCCCAGCGCCACGCAACTCAGGGGTTCATCGGCGATCGAGACGGGCAGGCCCGTGGCCTCGCGCAAGACCTGGTCGAGATCGCCCAGCAAGGCGCCGCCGCCGGTCAGTACGATGCCCTTGTCGACGATGTCGGCGGCCAGCTCGGGCGCCGTGTGTTCGAGCGCCACTTTGACCGCCTCGATGATGGCGCCCACCGGCTCGGCCAGGCTCTCGGCAATCTGGCGTTGGTTGATCACCAGCTCCTTGGGCACGCCGTTCATCAGGTCGCGACCCTTGACT